>NZ_JBALMU010000035.1:65509-106940 GCF_036962285.1 Bacillus sp. JJ634 | reverse complement strand
TTTTGCATGAAAAAGAAAAAGCTAGCGGGAATATTTATGTCCCTATCACTAGCGGCAGGGGTACTAGCTGGTTGTTCCGGCTCGGATGAAAAGGCAAGTAATTCTTCTACAGGTAAAGAAGAAACGATTAAAGTTGGAGCTAATCTTGAGCTATCTGGCGGTGTTGCTTCATATGGGCAATCGATTTTAGAAGGGCTTGAGCTGGCACTGGAGGAAATTAATAAGGAAGGCATTGATGGCAAGAAAATTGAGCTTACGACCGTTGATAATAAATCGGAAGCTGCTGAATCAACAAGCGCAGCATTAAAGCTTACCTCACAAGATAAGGTAGCGGTCATTATTGGAGCGGCGACAAGTGGGAATACGATTGCACAGGTGCAAATTGCACAAGATAGTCAAACACCGGTTATCTCACCAAGCGGGACAAGCCCAGATATTACATTTAAAGATGGAAAATTAAATGATTTCATTTTTAGAACAAGCTTTATTGATCCGTTCCAAGGAACAGTAGCCGCAAACTTTGCAACGAAAGAAGTAAAGGCGAAGAATGCAGCAGTTTACATTGATAGTGCAAGCGATTACTCGAAAGGCTTAGCAAAAGCGTTTATTGAGCAATTTAAAGCAAACGGTGGCAAAATTGTAGCTGAAGAAGCGTATGTTGCAAAAGATACAGATTTCCGTGCAACATTAACGCGAATTAAATCAGCGAAACCAGACTTTGTTTTCCTTCCTGGTTATTATGAAGAGGCTGGGCTAATTGTAAAACAAGCCCGTGAAGCGGGATTAGACGTACCGTTTATGGGTGGAGACGGCTGGGATTCTCCAAAGCTTGTTGAAATTGCCGGTGCAGACGCTTTAAATAACACCTTTATTACAAATCATTATTCTTCAGGTGATCCTGATGAGAAAATTCAGAATTTTGTAAAATCATTTAAAGCAAAGTATAAAGATAAATCACCGGATGCGTTCAACGCTCTAGGCTATGACACGGGTTATTTCTTAGCGGATGCGATTAAGCGCGCTGGCTCAGCGGATTCTGTAAAAATTAAAGAAGCACTTGAAGCTACAAAAGATCTTGAACTAGTATCAGGTACATTTACATTAGACGATAAACATAATCCAATTAAATCCGCTTCTATTCTTGAATTTGTAAACGGAGAACAACAATTCAAGACAAAAATCGATCCTGAATAAGAGATTGACGGAATAGGGGGGCGAAATGGCCTCCTATTTCGGGTTTAAAAAAAACATCATCATAATAAAGGAGGTTCAAAATCATGGAACTGATTCAACAGCTTGTAAACGGACTTTCACTGGGCAGCATATACGCCCTCATTGCCCTCGGCTATACGATGGTATATGGGATTGTTAAGTTGATTAACTTTGCCCATGGGGATGTATTTATGGTTGGGGCATTTGTCGGTTTTTATTCTATTACTATTTTAGAGTTACCTTTTTTACCAGCTTTATTGATCTCTATGATTGTCTGTGCCATCTTTGGAGTACTCATTGAGAGAATTGCGTACAAACCTTTGCGGAATGCGACGAGAATTGCTGCATTGATTACAGCAATTGGCGTGTCCTTGCTTATCGAATACGGGATGATTTATATTCGCGGTGCGCAACCAGAAGCCTATCCAAAAGACGTTATGCCAACGAGCAAGATTGATATTTTAGGCGTTTCGATTAGCAGCCAGTCTTTATTAATTTTCTTTGTTGCGATTGTATTAATGATTATTTTGCAATTCGTTGTACATAAAACAAAAATTGGAAAAGCGATGCGTGCTGTTTCTTTTGATGCCGATGCGGCAAGGTTGATGGGCATTAATGTCAACAACACGATTTCGGCGACATTTGCGATTGGCTCTGCCTTAGCGGGTGCAGCCGGTGTTATCTTTGGTATTTATTATATTAAAATAGAGCCTTTAATGGGAATCATTCCTGGACTAAAAGCGTTTGTTGCGGCTGTCCTTGGTGGGATCGGGATTATACCTGGCGCCATGGTCGGGGGATTACTTTTAGGGGTGATTGAAGCGTTAGTAAGTGCAGCTGGATTTTCCTTATGGCGTGATGGTGTAGCATTTGTTGTCCTTATCTTAATCCTCATCTTTAGACCACAAGGCTTATTCGGAAAAAATAAAAAAGAAAAAGTATAGGAGGGACAAGGCGATGACGATTTTGAAGCGAGCAAAAGGCTTTTGGCTCTCTATTTTGCTATCATGTATCTTCTTTACCATTATTCAAACGATGATTAGCGGTGGACTATTAAATCCCTTTTATCAAAATACAATTATGTTAATTGGTATTAATATTATCTTAGCGGCAAGTCTTCATTTAATTATTGGGATTACAGGTCAATTTTCAATTGGTCATGCTGGATTTTTGGCGGTAGGTGCTTATGCATCCGCTATTATGACTATGAAGCTTGAAATGCCGTTTTTTGTATCCTTACTAGTTGGAGGGCTAATGGCCGCTCTTGCGGGATTAATTATCGGAATCCCGAGTTTACGCCTAAAAGGAGATTATTTAGCGATTGCAACACTTGGATTCGGAGAGATTGTTCGAATTGTTCTGCTGAATATTGATTATGTTGGTGGAGCGAGCGGCATGCAAGTTTCCCATTTGACGACGTGGCCATGGGTATTTGCCTCCGTTCTTTTGACCATTTTAATTATTCGTAACTTTACGAGCTCTACGCATGGCCGCGCCTGTATTTCGATTCGTGAAGATGAAACAGCAGCGGATTCTATGGGGATTAATACAACGTACTATAAAGTAGTTGCTTTTGCGATTGGTGCTTTTTTAGCCGGGGTTGCTGGAGGCTTGTATGCGCATAATTTTTATATTATTTTGCCTTCGAACTTTGGTTTCTTGAAATCGTTTGATATTTTAATTTTTGTTGTACTAGGTGGTCTAGGCAGCTTATCTGGTGCTGTATTAGCGGCTATTTTGTTAACGGTTGTGACGACTTTCCTACAAGATTACCCGGAAACACGAATGATTATTTATAGTCTTGTCTTAATTATTATGATGATTTATCGTCCACAGGGATTATTAGGTACGAAAGAGTTTACAAGCTTCTTTAAGCGTAAAGGAGGTCACAAGCATGACAATGAACAAACCATTGCTTAAAGTTGATGCTGTCGGGATTCAGTTTGGCGGGTTAAAGGCTGTGTCCAATGTGAATGTTGAACTCTACCCAGGCGAATTAATTGGATTAATTGGACCCAATGGAGCGGGAAAAACGACGTTTTTCAACTTATTGACAGGAGTGTATGTACCAACAGAAGGAAGTATTTCATTAGAGGGACAGAACTTAAGAAAACTGCCGCCATATAAAATTAACCAAAAAGGAATCAGTCGTACGTTCCAAAATATTCGTTTATTCGGCGACTTGTCTGTTATCGATAATGTAAAAGTAGCCTATCATTCGCTAGCGAAACACAGTATGATAAGCTCTATTTTGCGCCTTCCAACTCATTTTAAAGGTGAGCAAGAAATGGATGAAAGAGCGCTTGAATTTTTAAAAATCTTTAATTTAGATCATTATCAACATGAATTAGCCAAAAACTTGCCTTATGGTCAACAACGGCGCTTAGAGATTGCCCGTGCGTTAGCAGCTAATCCTAAATTGCTTCTTCTTGATGAACCGGCGGCTGGAATGAACCCGCAGGAAACACATGAATTGATGAACTTAATTGCCTTTATCCGAGAAAAATTTAATTTGACCGTCCTTTTAATCGAACATGATATGTCACTTGTGATGGGGGTATGTGAACGAATTTATGTATTGGATCACGGCCAGCTTATTGCTGAAGGAAAGCCCGAAGAGATTCGTAACAACCCAAAAGTGATTGAAGCGTATTTGGGTGAGGAGGTTGTGTCATAATGTTGAAAATTGAAGATATCAATGTGTATTATGGGAACATTCAAGCACTACGCGGAGTTTCAATGGATATTAACAAAGGAGAAATTGTTACCTTAATTGGTGCTAATGGAGCAGGGAAAAGTACGTTATTAAAGACGATTTCGGGCTTATTGAAGCCGAAACAAGGGAAGATTTTATTTGAGGGAGAATCGATTGGTGGAAAAGCGGCGCAATCGATTGTAAAATTAGGCATCTCGCATGTTCCGGAAGGTCGAAGAGTATTTGCGAATATGACTGTAGAAGAAAATCTGGAATTAGGTGCTTTTTTACGAAAAGATAAAGCGGGGATTAAGCAAGATTTAGAGAAAGTGTATATGCTTTTTCCAAGATTGTTAGAGCGAGTTAAACAGCAGTCGGGAACATTATCGGGCGGCGAACAGCAAATGCTTGCGATGGGGCGGGCATTAATGGCTAGGCCCAGACTATTACTTCTTGATGAGCCTTCAATGGGTTTAGCTCCCCTATTAGTAAAACAAATTTTTAATATTGTAGAAGAAATTAATAAGGGAGGAACAACGATTTTACTCGTTGAACAAAATGCTAATCTAGCTTTATCAATTGCAGACCGAGCATACGTTGTAGAAACAGGAAGCATTGTGTTATCGGGAGAAGCGGAAGAGTTAACAGCTAGTGAGGAAATTAAAAAAGCTTATCTCGGTGGGCACTAATGAGAAACCGCTATTGCGGTTTTTTTTGTTGAATGTGAAAGAATAGGTTGTTTCGTCCTTTTTAACTAAAGCCAAGATGAGGAAATAGAGCGTATAATAGATTCATATATTTCTAGGAGTGAGCATAATGTACAAATTTGTGAATCGTCTATTATTCTTCATCTTAGTTGTCAGTTTTCTATCCATTCTTCAGAGTGGGTCCAAGGTGTATGCTGAAGAAACGGACATTGACCAAGTTATTGTAAAACATAAATCTGACGAAGAAATGGTCACGCTAGATGTTCCAGTTAAAAAGTCAACCGCGAACTTTATAGCTGAATTAGAAGAACAACCGAATGTGGAGGCAGTAGAACCGGACTATGTAATCACCCGTTCTGCTACGGCTAGTGATCCGTATTATACAAGGCAGTGGTACCATCAAGTGATTGGAATAGAAGATGCTTGGGACGTTACGACAGGATCTAGTGAGGTTGTCGTTGCTATTATTGATGATGGTCTCGATATCAATCATCAAGAATTTAAGAATCGAATTATCGATCCTTATGACGTTGTATTAGATAGCAAATTAGAAATTACAGCAGGGGCGCACGGCACTCATATTGCAGGAATTATTGCGAGTTCTATAAACAATGACTATGGTGGGGCAGGGATTGCGCCTAATGTCAAAATTATGCCAATTAATGTTTTTGATGGAGAAAATGCGAGGCATTCCGATGTAATAACAGCGATTGATTACGCAATTAAGCAAGGAGCAGATATTATTAATTTAAGCTTGGGCGGGACAGACTCTTCTGCTTTATTTAATGAGGCTATTCAAAGGGCTCATAAGGCGGGTTTACTTATTATTGCTGCATCAGGAAATGATGGAAAAAACATATATGATTACCCAGCTTCTTATGACCATGTGATTGGGGTAAGTGCAACAGATAGGAGCGATAAAATTGCACGTTATTCCAATTATGGGTCTACGATTGATCTTGCTGCTCCAGGTACTAGTATTTATTCCACGTTACCTTATAATACATATGGTTATATGACAGGTACTTCTATGGCAACACCTATCGTTGCCGGTGTTGCAGCTCTTGTCTGGTCGATTAATCCGAGCTTAACGAATGAACAAATTGAACAACAATTATATAGAACGTCTTTCGATTTAGGGGGGGAAGGAAAAGATCGATATTACGGATATGGGCGCATTGATGCGAAGAAAGCGGTAGCAGTTATTCCAGCTGTAGAGCAGAAACAAGTGATTTTAACGGTTGATGAAATTGTCGATTCCGCTGCCATTGTAAAAGGAAGAGTATCGACGAGTATTGTAGATGGAAAGGTGACGATTTATACGGATCAAGAGGTTCTAGCGACTGCTAATCTAGTCAATCAGAATACTTTTGCTGTTAAGATTCCAAAGCAACGAGCTGGCACCGTTCTCCATATTGAAATAGATAAACCGAATGTAGAACCGGTTACTTTAACAGTCATTGATCAAACATCACCGGCTCGTCCTGCAGTAAAGAGTGTAGGGGATCATACAACCAAGCTCACAGGTACAGCAGAAGCAGGATCGACCGTTCGTGTTAAATCTGGTATAAAACAACTCGGTGCAGCAAAGGCAAATAGTACAGGGAAGTTTACCATCACTATGAAGACAAAACAAAAAGCAGGAACGTTACTCAAAATAACAGCTACAGATAAAGCGGGAAATGTGAGCGCTGCTACAACAATTAAAGTTATCGATCAAACACCGCCAGCTAAGCCAACTGTCTCGATTAAAGCAACAAGCAAAACAATAACGGTGACCGGAAAATCTGAAGCGTATTCAACGGTCTACTTTCGAGGAAAGGGAAAAATAATCGGTACGCAACAAACCAATGCTAAAGGAAACTACACGATTAAAATTAGCAGACAAAAAATTGCTAAAATCTTACGTATTTATGCTCAGGATCGAGCTACTAACCAAAGTGAGCGTGTCACAGTGACTTTTTAAATTGTGGATAATTTGTGGATAAATTCCTTTGATTTCCAAATAAAAAAGGGAAGCGAATGTATGGAGAATTCGCTTCCCTTTTTGTTATGTTTGCTTATTTCGTATCAATAGCCAAATGTAGATGACAATAGAGAGGAGTACGGATAAAGCAGCTGTTATGTAGATGCTTCGATAGTCCAAAAAGTATCCAATTTGTCCAAATAGAATAGCGCCGAATCCAATCCCAAGATCGAAAAAGGAAAAGTACGTTGCATTGGCCATTCCTTTGCGATTGGCGGCCGCTTTTTCGACAGACCAAGCTTGGAGTGCAGGCTGCAAGGCACCGAATCCTAGTCCATAACAGATCGCAGCGATATACAATACGGTGTTGTTTGGCATCCAAGCTAAAAGCAGCATAGCGATGCTAATGAGAATCGTAGATGGAATATAAATTGCTTTATGTCCGTGTTTATCATAAAGTTGTCCGGCAAAAATTCTTGTCGTCATGAGAGCTGCGGCAAAGATAAAGAAATACCATTGAATCCCTGTCACACCGCGCTGGTCTGCGTAAAGGGGTAAAAATGTTGAGATTCCTCCAAACGTGACAGAGATGAAAAAGATGAGAATAGACGGTTGAAGGGCGCTTTTTTCGTATAAGTTCCATTTCGTTGTTTTCGCTGCTATAGCAATAGGCTCGGCTTTTTTATAGCGAATGGTCGAAGCGGAAATCCAGGCGATGGCACCTAAAAGCCCACAAATTAAAAAAAGTTCTTTAAACGAGATCATATTGACCAAAATTAATCCAAGCGATGGACCGATAGCAAGTGCGACATTTCCTGATAATCCGTAATACCCCATTCCTTCGCCGCGTCTTTTGGCTGGAATAAGGTCTGTTGCGATGGTGCCAGATGCTGTTGTCGAATATCCCCAGCCTATACCTTGAATGACACGTATAGCAAAAAGCAGAATCAAACTTGTGGTAAAGCCAAAAACACCAATAGTGAGGATGAAAATCGTTAATCCAGCTAGAAAAACAAAGCGTCGACCCTTTGTTTCCAATAATTGTCCAGCAAACGGTCGAATCAGCAGGGCGGAAAAAGTGAAAATGCCGACAACTACGCCAATGAGGCGATCATTTCCACCAAGACTTTCAACGAAAAGCGGAATAGTCGGTAAGGTCATTTGAAAGCCGAGAAATACAAAAAAGTTAGCTAAGCAAATTAAAATAAAATCTCGTGTCCAGATTTTTTCCTTGCTACTTACGTGTTCTTTCACCAAAGATTCAGCCATGCACATTCACCTTCAATCTATAGATGCCGTTATTTTACTAAAAATGCATGAAATTTACCAATGATTGAGAATTGAAGTGTTGAGTTTTTTATTCGAATCGATGCACCTCCATGATTGATTTTTTAGTGGGCTAACAAACGAATTCCGCTAAAATGGGTTAATAGCAGATAGCGGAATTGATTCAAGGCGCATATACATGCATTATAAATATCCCTAAAGTATAAATAACTATTTGGAGGCAAGGTAAATATGGCAGATAAAGTAGGTTTATCATACCTTGAGAAGTTAGTCGGTAAAACTGTGACCGTTTTTAAAGGAGGACCACATTCAAGAACAGGTGAGCTTTTGGCGGTGCAAAGTGATTATTTGGTGTTGAAAACGGAAGATCAACAAGTTGTGTATTATCCATTAACACAATTAAAAAGCGTGATTGATAATACGAAGAATAGCACAGTATCAATCGAGAATCTGTACACAAGACTAGCAGCACAGGAAACAATTATTTATCCTGATACGTTTCAAGAATTAGTGCAGTCTCTGCAATTGGGCTATGTTCAAGTAAATGGAGGAGGACCATCTTCTAGTAAAGGCTACTTACTTGATGCTAAGTCGGAATACGTTGCTTTGACAACAGAAGAAAAGGGACTTGTTTTCTATCGACTTGATCAAATCAAGAGTCTTTCTACAACCGAATCTGATTTTTCAGAGGTATTACCAACAATTGCATTTGGCGGTAGTGGCTTATTTACAGATTTGCTAAGGTCTCTTCTGTTACAATGGACGACTGTTAATCATGGACCAGATAAAGTAGAAGGTATATTGATTGAAGTAAATGATGAATATTCTGTACTTGTGAAACATAAAGAAGTTATCTATGTACCAAATGATTCAATCAACTTTGTTGCTCAAAAAGTAGAAGTTGAAGAGGAAGAAAACAATGAAAATGAAAATATGGATAGTACTACTCAAAACATCGTAGAGCCTACAATGACTCAAAGCAATACACAGCCTGTAAATACAACCTCTGCAAGAAACTCTACAATTAGACGTATGTTAATTGAGAATATTATGAGAAATTCAACGGTTGGACAGTGATAAATAAGTAATAAAAGTACAACAACATGCTCGTTGTTGTACTTTCTTTTTGGCCTTGTTAAGCAATATTGTTGATCATACGGTTTTAGAATCATTTGTGTCAGACCAAAGTCTTGCATAAATGATTCCAAAATGAATAGTACTCTGTACCAGAGCTTTCTTTTTAAATTAAGTCCTATGAGGCGATCGAAATCAGTCAAACCTCAATAGTGACATAACTTTTAGCTTGGACATTATGGCAAATGAAGCGTTTTGAGGTGCTGGCAATTCCAATAGACGATTTCCTCTTCCGCAGTTACGAGTGTCAATTGTTGATCTTGTACTTTTTGAAGTAGACCAATTTTTTCAGGATGATCACCGCCATCTAAGATGACAATATTATTTTTAAGTTTTTTACACTGTTCACTAAAAGATCTAGCTAATGTAATTGAAGTAGGGTTAACAGGGAGAAATTCATTATTTAATGAATAAGGGGCAGAATTTTTGCTATATGGAATTAACCACTTTAAGTGATTCATGGAGATAAACATGACTTTATAGGCAGGAGAGTAGAAGACGAAGTAATCATTCATAATGCTTGTTAAATAACCATGAATCGTTTTATTTCCTTCAATATAGATTTGGACAAAAGTTCCTTTCGCATTAGTGAGAATCTTTCGAAAGGAGATGGATTCCGAGTTTGTTGTAATGGGCTGTTCTGGCTGAAAGTCAGTTGCTAATTCTAATATATTTTGAGTGTCTAGCTTGACTCGTTGAACATGAACAATGGGGATATAGAAATATTGTCCATTATAAAGAACGAGAATATCTAATCCAGCATCGACAAGTTGCCCAAATATCTCTATTTTCCCTGATATCTCTACATTTATCGTTTTACCGATTAGGTGATGAAAATGATTCATAATTCATTGTAGCTCCTATTCTTTTATAAAATGTTGTTGTTAAAATAGCCAAGATACCCAGTAGTATAAGAGAACTAAAGTTAAAAGTGTGGCAGGGGGAATGACGATAAAGGTTACCTTCATATACTGTCTCCACGTAATCTTGATTCCGTTGCTTTTGACAATGTGCATCCACATAATGGTCGCTAATGTTCCCATAGGGAGAAGCAGTGATCCCATATCGCTACCGATTACGTTTGCCAGATAAGAGACTTTTAATGTGAGTGGATCGAGGTTCATATTCATTAATGTTAACGTACCGACCATCAATGCCGGATGATTATTAAAAATATTTGAGAGAACGGATAATAATCCACCCATCATGACACTTGCATGCAGTAAGCTTCCAGAAACGATTGGGTCCATGATTTTAATCAACAACGTTGTTAAGCCAATATTATGCAGCCCGTAGATTACGACATACATACTAAAGGCAAAGACAAGAATATACCAAGGTGTTCTTTTTAGCACATCAATTGGCGATACTTTTAAATAAAACCAACGCCATCCGAGTAGGACAACAGAGCCGAGTACCGCCATAACGGAGACAGGAATGCCGTAGTAAGAGGCTAGAAATAAGCTGATACGAACGATTAATACAAATAGAAGAATTTTAAGCATAAAACGAGTATTTTGCTTCGTTAATAAGGAGGTTGAATTTTTAAGAGGATGATATGGACCAGTTACCATGCCTGTCACTTTCGTAGGAATCACTTTTGGTAGTTTATTGTGAAAAATTAGAAATAGAAGCAGAACCAGGAATAATAAACCGACTGTCGCAGGTACAAACATCATGGCGGTCTGCATGTACAAATCCATGTCAACAATCTTGAGCGCGATTAAATTGACGATATTACTGACACCAATTGGGGCACTTGAGGCAGTTGCAATCAGGGCACCAGATAACAAGTACGGAATTTTCTGATGATGCTTCACACCTAAATTATTGAGTAGGAGAATGAGAATCGGGGTTGTAATGAGAATACTACCATCATTATTCACGAATAGCGTCATGAGAAAGCATAAGAGGTTTACATACCAGAATAAGCGAATCCCAGAACCTTTTGCTTGATGGGCTAATAATTCAGCTGTCCATTTAAAAAAACCAAAACTCTCTAAAACTAGCGCCATTACAATTGTTGCTATAATAGTGATGGCTGCACCGCCAATGGTTTCAGTAATTTGCCATAGGTCTGAAATAGAAACACTGCCTGTCATCAAAATGAAAACAGCGCCAATCGTCGCTGGAATAGCTTCATTTACCCCTTTTGGCCGCCACATTACAAACACGATTGTAAATAAAAAGGCTAAAACGGTTAATAAGCTTGTAAAGTCAAGCACGTTTTCCTCTCCCTTAGTGGTTGTTCATAGAACCTAGTTATAAATAATTCGGCGAATGTCACTATCTTACAAACCTCCTTTATATCCATTTTCCCTATAATATATGCATTGTTGATAAGACAAGCTTCCGTCATTATCCTAATCTTTTAAAATTCCGCTCATAAATCTATTAAACATTTGCATGCAAGGGACGATATTTTAGAAGAAAGGCAAACTTGCTGAAAAGTAATGACGCAAAACTAGAGGGACTTCTACCTATGGTGAAGTCAGCCAGTTATCATCAAACGTAAGGAGAGTTATTATTGATGTCAAAACAACGTTGGATTACAGCTGAAGAAGCTTACGAAAGAAAATTGCGAAATAAAAAAATTTTTATTGCCTCTTATCTATTGTTTACAGTAATCCTGATTTCATCATTAACTATTTTATTGGGGTCATTGTAATTAGATTGATAGTTGTTGCTATTATGCTTTATTGTGCAATATAGCTTATTAGAAAAAGGGGAAAAAAGAGGCTGCTTTATTTTTTAGCAGCCTCTTTTATTTAAAAGGTAAGTATAAAAACTTCGATACGTTTTGATGTCTAGCTTCAAGCGCCTTACACTTTTCTTATCTTTTTGAACTTTTTTCAATTTTTTCGTAAACAGAGGCGAGAGCTTGTTCGAATTTACCGCTTTTTTTAGGCGTATAGTACTTTTTATCGAGTAATTTATTCGGTAAATATTGCTGTTTGACCCATCCGCTTTCGTAATTATGCGGATATAAATAATCAATGCCTCGTCCAAGCTCTGTGGCACCTAGATAATGCGCATCTTTTAAGTGATTTGGTACATCACCGCTATGTCCTGAACGGATATCTGTAAGAGCATGGTCAATAGCTAAAATAGCTGAATTCGATTTTGGTGATAAGCATAGTTCAATAACAGAATTAGCAAGTGGAATACGAGCTTCAGGAAATCCGAGTCTTTCGGCTGCTTCTACTGCAGCCAATGCGCGTGGACCAGCTTGAGGATTAGCAAGACCGATATCTTCATACGCGATGACAATTAAGCGACGGGCAATGCTTGTCAGATCACCTGCTTCTACTAAACGACCAAGATAATGGAGCGCGGCATGAACATCACTGCCGCGAATCGATTTCTGGAATGCAGAAATGACATCATAATGAGCATCGCCATCTTTGTCATGAGAGAAGCTTTTTTTCTGCATGCATTCCTCAGCAATCTCTACATCGATTGTTACAATATTAGCCGTGTCTGGTTCAGTTGAGATTACAGCGAGCTCTAAGGCATTTAAAGCGCTGCGAACATCGCCGTTTGAAGCGGTGGCAAAATGAGCAAGTGCCTCGGTTGTGACGTTTGTTTGATAGGTTCCCAGACCGCGTTGGTCATCTGCCAAGGCGCGCTGCAGGGCTTGAACAATTTCTGCTACTTCGAGTGCATGTAATTCGAATATTTGGCAACGACTGCGAATGGCGGGATTAATCGCATGATATGGATTACTTGTTGTTGCTCCGATTAATGTAATCATGCCATTTTCAAGATAAGGAAGCAAAAAATCTTGTTTCGCTTTATCAAGACGATGTACCTCATCAAGAAGTAAAATGACTTTGCCCGACATTTTCGCTTCAGCGACTACAATTTCTATGTCTTTCTTATTATTTGTGACGGCATTTAATGTACGGAAAGCAAATTTTGTACTTCCTGCAATGGCACTTGCGATGGATGTTTTACCAATCCCTGGCGGACCGTATAAAATCATCGAAGACAGCTGCCTCGCTTTAACCATACGTTGAATGATTTTTCCTTCTCCCACAAGATGCTGTTGGCCGATAATTTCATCGATTGTGCGCGGACGCATACGAAAGGCTAGTGGTTGAATCGGCATCTGCTTCACTCCTTCCTATATACAGTAACACAACTTGAGAATCATGCGTAATGATTGAAGGGATTCTGTTGATTTTCCAACTTATTTGATGTGAATAATTGACAACATGAGGAGTCAAAGTATGCATTTCCAATGCGAATATGCTATAATTTCATCAGCTTAAAGTTACGGAAAAAATTTGAGGTGTATGAAAATGAAAATTTCAACTAAAGGCCGTTACGGTTTAACCATTATGATTGAATTAGCGAAACATTACGGTGAAGGTCCAAAATCTTTAAAATCGATTGCGCAGTCACATGATTTATCGGAGCATTATTTGGAGCAGTTAATTGCGCCGCTTCGTAATGCGGGACTAGTGAAGAGTATTCGTGGTGCATATGGAGGATACATTTTATCACGAGAACCACAGGAAATTACTTCTGGAGACATTATTCGTGTTTTAGAAGGTCCGATTTCTCCGGTGGAAGGAATTGAAGATGAAGAGCCGGTAAAACGCCAACTTTGGATTCGCATTCGCGATGCCGTGAAAGATGTGTTAGACAATACGACATTATTGGACTTGGCGAACTATAAAGATACAGGTGAGCAAGGCTCTTATATGTACTATATTTAAAATGAAAACAAGAGGTAGTTTTTAAAGCACTGTTGTGATAACGGTGCTTTATATCATTGTTGAGACGAATTAAAATATGCCACCGTTAATGGTGCGTTTAGATTTTTTGGAGGCGACAAAGTGAACAGAATATATTTAGATCATGCTGCGACTTCGCCCATGCATCCAAATGTAATAGATAAGATGATGACGGTGATGAAAAGTGAGTTTGGTAACCCGTCGAGTATTCATGCGTTTGGGCGTCAAGCACGCCATGTTTTAGATGAAGCAAGAATGAGTATTGCTGCAAGCATTGGAGCTGAACGGAACGAGATTATTTTTACAAGCGGCGGGACGGAAGCGGACAATACAGCGCTTATTGGTATTGCTGAGGCAAACAAGGCGAGAGGCAAGCATATTATTACGACTGAAATTGAACACCATGCAATCTTGCATACGAGTCAGTATTTAGAGAAAGAAGGCTTTGAGGTTACTTATTTGCCTGTTAACAGTGAAGGACTTATTTCGATGGCTGATTTAAAAGCAGCTCTTCGAGAGGATACAATCTTAGTTTCTATCATGTATGGGAATAATGAAGTCGGTACGATTCAGCCGATTGCTGACATTGGTGCTTTTTTAAAAGAACATCAAGCTTATTTTCATACCGATGCTGTACAAGCGTATGGTTTAGTTCCCATTGATGTAAATGCGCTTCATATTGATTTATTAAGTGTATCAGCTCATAAAATTAACGGACCAAAAGGAATTGGGTTTTTATATGTTCGTGAAGGTGTGAAGCTACAACCGCATGCTCATGGCGGGGAACAGGAGCGGAAGCGCCGTGCTGGAACGGAAAGTGTTCCAGCAATTGCTGGATTTGCCGAAGCAGTGAAGATTACGCAACAGACGATGGTAGAAAAAGTGGAGAAGTATCGTACATTTAAAGAAATCTTGCTTGCTCGTTTTGAAGAAGCTGGTATACAATATCAACTTAACGGCTCATTAGAAGCATCGCTGCCACATGTATTGAATGTTAGTTTTCCTGGGACGAATGTGGAATCAATGCTCGTAAATTTAGATTTAGCGGGAATTGCTGTCTCCAGCGGTTCGGCATGTACGGCAGGTTCTATTGATCCGTCGCATGTGCTTGTTGCGATGTTTGGTAAAAATTCAGAGCGGACGAAAAATTCCATTCGCTTTAGCTTTGGTTTAAACAATACGAACGAAGAAATAAAACAAGCTGCAGATGAAACGGTGAAAATCGTGAGCAGATTGGTTGATAAATAAAGAGGTGACAAGAATGAAGAAAGCACCAAAAGATACGCGTGTCGTTGTCGGTATGTCAGGTGGTGTGGATTCTTCTGTTGCAGCCCTGCTTCTGAAACAACAAGGCTATGATGTGGTCGGGATTTTCATGAAAAACTGGGATGATACAGACGAAAATGGAGTTTGTACGGCAACGGAAGATTACAACGATGTTATTGCGGTATGCAATCAAATTGGCATACCTTACTATGCGGTCAATTTTGAAAAGCAATACTGGGAGAAAGTATTTACGTATTTTTTAGAAGAATATAAAGCAGGACGAACACCAAATCCGGATGTAATGTGTAATAAAGAAATTAAGTTTAAAGCATTTTTAGAGCATGCAGTTAGTCTTGGCGCGGATTACTTAGCAACAGGTCATTATGCTCAAGTAGCCTTTAGAGATGGCGATTACAAAATGCTTCGCGGTATCGATGATAATAAAGACCAGACGTACTTCTTAAATCAATTAACTCAAGAACAATTGGAAAAAGTAATGTTCCCATTAGGGCATATTGAGAAAAAAGAAGTGCGTGAAATTGCGAAACAAGCTGGACTTGCTACAGCAGCGAAAAAAGACTCCACTGGTATTTGTTTTATTGGAGAGCGCAATTTTAAAGAGTTTTTGAGTCAGTACTTGCCGGCGCAGCCTGGTGAAATGATGACGATGGATGGAAGAGTGATGGGCAAACATGATGGGCTGATGTATTATACAATCGGCCAACGTCATGGTCTTGGAATCGGCGGAAGCGGCGAACCTTGGTTTGCTGCTGGAAAAGACTTGAAACGCAATATTCTATATGTGTGCCAAGGTTTTGATAATGATTTGTTGTACTCGACTTCTTTGAAGGCAGTGAAAATGAGCTGGGTTGCCAATCAAGCACCAGCGAAAGAATTCACATGTACGGCTAAATTCCGTTATCGTCAAACAGACAGCCCTGTGTCTGTAAAAGTGCTGGAAACGGGCGATGTTGAAGTTGTTTTCGCTGAACCTGTTCGTGCGATTACCCCTGGACAAGCGGTCGTGTTTTATGACGGGGATGTTTGCCTCGGCGGCGGCACGATTGATGAAGTGTTTAAACATGGTGAAAAATTAACATATGTAGGGTAATATAAAGAAGGTCCCCAACTGTTTACGGTTGGGGACTTTATTTGGTAAAGCCTTATGGTATACTTTCTATAGAAAATTAGGAGCGTGAAATAAATGGATAAAAATCAACAAGGAATTCAATATATGCAAGAAGGAAAATATGAGGAAGCAGCGAAGATTTTTAATGAAGCGATTGAGGAAAATCCGAAAGATCCAGTTGCGTATATTAACTTTGGAAATGTGTTGACGGCAGTTGGTGATTATGAAAAGGCAATTCGTTTTTATAAAAGAGCACTTGAAATAGATGAACAGGCAGCAGCGGCCTATTATTCGCTTGGAAATTTATATTATGAAAGTGATAAATTAATAGAAGCGAAAGATATGTTTGAAAAAGCACTTCGTCATGGTTTGGAAAATGCGGATGCGTATTTCATGCTCGGCTTGACTTTAATGGCGCTTGATCAAGCAAAACTGGCGATGCCTTATTTACAACGTACAGTCGAGTTAAATGAGGATGACGTAGATGCGCGTTTTCAGTATGCTCTTTGCCTCGCTAATGCGGAGTTGTATGAGGAATTGATTCATCAATTGAATATCGTGATTGAACAAGATCCGAATCACGCCGATGCTTACTATAATTTAGGTGTTGCTTTTGCGGGGTACCGTGATGATGTAGATGCGGCCATTGCTTATTTTGATAAAGCGCTTGAGGTGCAGGCTGATCATATGCTTGCCGCTCATGGGAAAAAACTAATGGAACAAATGAAAGCAGAAAACTAAACACAGTTATTTTAAGTCATGAAAGGTGGGAGAGGCTTTGAGTCAACAAGGGGCTTTAGATTTGTTTTCGGAAGAGAAGCAGTTTATGAAGGGGCGGCACTTAGTGACGATTTTTCATAATGAGGAAAATATGTATTCTGTTGTTCGGATTCGCTTGGATGAAACAAATTTGAATTATGATGAGCAGGAAGCTGTCGTGACTGGTTATTTCCCACGTATTCATGAGCATGAAACTTATATCTTTTACGGAGTATTGAAGGAGCATCCTCGCTTTGGTCTACAGTTTCAAGTTAATCATTTTCGCAAAGATTTGCCACAGTCGAAGGAAGGTATTGTGGCTTATTTATCCGGCGATATGTTTAAGGGAATTGGGAAGAAGACGGCAGAAAGCATTGTGGAAACACTTGGTGAAAATGCAATTTCAAAAATTTTAGCGCAGCCTTCCGTACTGGATAATATTCCGCGTTTGTCCGGTGAGAAAGCAAAAGCTTTATATGATACATTGCTTGAAAATGAAGGTCTTGAGCAAGTGATGATTGCGCTGAATCAATATGGTTTTGGACCGCAGCTCTCGATGAAAATTTATCAAATGTATAAACAGGATACGGTTTCTATTATTCAAAGTAACCCATATAAGCTTGTAGAGGATATTGAGGGAATTGGTTTTGGACGGGCGGATGAACTTGGATTTCAGCTAGGCATTTCCGGAGGGCATACAGACCGTATTAAAGCAGCTTGCCTATATTGCCTTGACACGCAATGCATGCAGGATGGACATGTCTATATGGAAGCGGAGGAATTATTAGAGTCCGTTAAACGTTTATTGGAAGAAAATAAGCGTGATGTCATTGAATTTACGAATATTTCCTCAGAAATAATCAAACTAGAAGCGGAAAGAAAGATTGTTGTCGAGGAAACACGTATTTACTTGCCTGCTTTGTACTTCTCGGAAAAAGGAATTGTTACGAATATTCAACGGCTCCTCCAACAAACAGAGTATGAAGACCAGTTTCCAGAATCGGAGTTTTTATTAGCGCTTGGTGAATTGGAGGAGCGTCTTGGTGTGACGTATGCTCCCGCACAAAAAGAAGCGATTCAGACAGCTTTGCAATCGCCTATGCTTATTTTAACAGGCGGCCCGGGAACAGGGAAAACGACGGTCATTAAGGGCATTGTGGAGCTATATAGTGAGCTTCATGGCGTGTCGATGAACATAAAAGATTATAAAAAGGATGGGGAGCCGTTTCCCTTTGTGCTTGCTGCGCCGACTGGCCGTGCAGCTAAGCGAATGGCAGAATCTACCGGTCTGCCGGCTGTGACGATTCATCGGCTGCTCGGTTGGAATGGCAGTGAAGGGTTTGCTCATGATGCAGACAATCCTATTGAGGGGCGAATTGTGATTATTGATGAGATGTCGATGGTCGACACATGGCTGGCTCATCAATTGTTGAAAGCATTGCCAGAGCATAGTCAGCTCATTCTCGTTGGGGATGAAGACCAGTTGCCGTCTGTTGGTCCTGGTCAAGTGCTGAAGGATTTACTAGCTTCAAAAGCTATTCCAACGATTGCTCTCCAACATATTTATCGTCAAGCAGACGGTTCTTCGATTATTGAACTTGCTCATGAAATGAAAAAAGGCCATGTGCCGCATGATGTGGCAAAGCAACAAGTTGATCGTTCTTTTATTCGATGTCAACAGAGCCAAATGTCTGATGTCATTAAGCAGGTCGTTCAAAATGCACGTAAAAAAGGGTATAGTTCACGTGACATTCAAGTACTTGCCCCGATGTATAAGGGTCCAGCTGGGATTGATGTACTGAACAAGATGCTCCAAGAAGTATTAAATGGAGATAGCGAGAAAAAACGTCGTGAGTTGCAATTTGGTGATGTCGTCTATCGAACAGGTGATAAAGTGTTACAGCTTGTGAATCAGCCTGAAGAAGGTGTTTTCAATGGAGACATGGGCGAAATTGTAACCATTATATTTGCTAAAGAAAATACCGATCATGTAGATAAAGTTGTCATTTCCTTTGAAGGCATTGAAGTGACGTATACGAAGCAGGATTTAAACCAAATCACACATGCGTATTGCTGTTCCATACATAAATCACAAGGAAGCGAGTTTCCAATTGTTATTTTACCTGTTGTGCGAAGCTACTATAGAATGTTACGCCGAAATTTATTATATACGGCGATTACACGCAGCAAGGATTTTCTGATTATATGTGGAGAAGAAGAAGCATTTCGACTTGGAGTGGAACGTAATGATGAAACACAGCGCCGGACAACATTACGGGAAAAATTACAGGAAATACATGCAGGAAGCGATACTAAAGTTATTGAAGAAGGTGAATCATACCACGATCGCTTAATGAATGAGGACCCGATGATTGGCATGAGTGATGTAACTCCGTATCATTTTATGTAAAGGTTTTGTTATGGGCCGCTGTTGTACTCGTTTTATCAACCATATTGTTTAACATATAGCCTATGTAAAAGTAAGCGAGAGACCCTTTATGGTTTCTAGCTTATTTTTGTTTTAATGTAAGATGGAAAACGTTTCAGCTTATCATTCTCAACAAGAAGATGAATACTATACTTGTTCGAGAAGGTGGGATGACTTTGCGGACGTTTTCCTTATTAAAAGGTTTGCCGGTTGTTGATAAAAATGGAGAAAAAATCGGTATGGTTAACGATTTATGTATATCTGAAGCGGGGATTATTACAGGACTTGTTGTGCAGAAGCAAAGATTGTTCAAAAAAAATGTCTATGTAGCGTTAGATAACGTATCTTCTTTTGGTCCTGATGGAGTCATTGTAAGCGGTGAGTTTGAAGAACAAATTCCAGAAGTGGACATGCTGCTGAATAAGGATGCAATGTTAGGAAGAATGATGCTTTCAGAAATGGGCGAGGAATTAGGATTGCTGCAAGATGTATGTTTTCTGGAAAAAATGGGCACGATTGTAGCATATGAAACAACGGATGGTTTTTTTTCAAAAAACAAGCTAATCCACTCAGAAGAGCCGCCTATATGTGGAAAAGATGCCATCATTGTTTCAGTATCAAAACAGTGAGGTGTCCATTTTGGAAATTATATGTCCGAATTGCCGCAGTAAAGATGTCGGGAAAATCGGTGTGAACCAGTACTATTGCTGGGGTTGCTTTATTGAAATGTCGCTCTCTGATGGACTTATTTCAACGCATCAGGTCGAAGAGGATGGGAGTCTTAGCTCTCTAGATGATTTATTTGAGGAACAGGATCGCCGCTTCACCATGTAGAGAAAAGAGGTGCGAGACATGGCTAAACGAAATGTCACTAAAACAATTAATAGAAGCATTAAAAAAATGAGAAAAAAATTAAAAGCAATGTTGTAATAGAAAGCAGCCTCCGCAAATATGGAGGCTGTATTTTGTATGAATACTTGCTAATCATGAAGATTATCTTACCAAATTCAACACAAAACCTGCTAATTTCCATCATAAACGCATGAAACGTCAGCTTGATTCAAAAACTAAGCTGGGAGGCATCATTTGTGGATATTCGCTTAAAATGGTTTTATCGACTGGGATTTATGCTGCTTTTATTTATTGTTTTTTATATTTTTATGAAATTGAAGCCGATGTGGGGCCCCGTTTTGTCCGTTATGCTGGTTGTATTACTCCCCTTCATAATCGGTGCATTTATTAGCTATCTATTACACCCTGTTGTTGAAGCGCTTCATCAAAAAGGCGTAAGGCGAGGGCTGTCTGTTATTATTATTTATTTACTTTTCTTTGGAGGTTTAGGGTTTGGGATTTATAAAGGCATTCCAACCATGATGAATCAAGTAGAAGAGCTTTCTGACAATGTTCCTGTTGTAATGGAACAATATAAAATGTGGATGAAGAATCTGGAATATCAAACGTCTAATTGGCCCATTGATGTACATGAACGAATTGAAAGAGGAATGGATGTACTTGCAATACGTATGAATACCTTTTTAAATCATTTAATGAATTATGCAATGAAAGCATTTGATTTTTTGGTGCTTATTGCCCTAATTCCTTTCATTGCTTTTTATATGTTAAAAGATTTTGAGTCATTAAAGAAAATGATTTGGTATATTACGCCGAAAAAATGGCGTCAGCAAGGTCGTGCATTTTTACGCGATGTCGATACATCGCTTGGTGGCTATATTCGTGGACAACTATTTGTGTGCGTGGCGATTGGAGTTGCTGCCGCGTTATTGTTTTGGTTATTTGATATGAAGTATCCGTTGCTGCTGGGTGCCATTATCGGGATTACGAATGTGATTCCATACTTTGGGCCAATCTTTGGAGCGGTTCCGGCCATCATTATTGCAGCGACATTATCAATCAAAATGGTGATTACGGTTGCGATTATTGTGCTCGTTTTGCAATTTTTAGAAGGGAATGTACTATCTCCGTTAATTGTGGGGAAAAGCCTGCATATGCACCCGTTATTCATTATGCTTGCCTTGCTAGCAGGCGGTGAAATAGGGGGAATTATCGGTATGATTGTATCGATTCCAATCCTTGCTATTTTAAAAGTTTTTGTTCTTCATGCACGTGTTCACTTCGGAAAGAAGGAGCCGCTTGTTGACAAATAAAATAGTAGTGAATAAAATACAATACATAAGATAATTCGTTGAAGGATCAAGTATGCTGAACACTGTCTATTAGAGAGAAATCCCCTGGGCTGAAAGGATTTTAGATAAAGAGCAGCAGAAAGCTAGTCCAGAGAGCAGCTAATACCTGCCGTTACGCCGCGTTAAGGCTAGATGAAGGTGATGGACAGGCAAGATGTCCATAATCAGGGTGGTACCGCGAGCTAACTCTCGTCCCTGTTTTTTAGGGATGGGAGTTTTTTGTATGCCCAAAATTAAAAGGAGGAAAAAATAGATGAAATATTTAACTGGTGCACAGATACGCCAAATGTATCTTGATTTTTTCAAAGAAAAAGGACATAACATTGAACCGAGTGCGTCACTTGTTCCGCATGAAGATCCATCTTTATTATGGATTAACTCTGGGGTAGCGACGTTGAAAAAATATTTTGATGGACGAGTGATTCCAGAAAATCCAAGAATCACAAATGCGCAAAAAGCAATTCGTACAAATGATATTGAAAATGTAGGGAAAACAGCGCGCCATCATACATTCTTCGAAATGTTAGGAAACTTCTCAATCGGCGATTATTTTAAAGAAGAAGCAATTACATGGGCTTGGGAATTCCTTACAGATGAAAAGTGGATTGGTTTTGATAAAGATAAACTAGCTGTAACCATTCACCCTGAAGACGATGAAGCATTTGAGTTATGGAATAAGAAAATTGGGGTTCCGGCTGAGAAAATTATTCGTTTAAAAGAAAACTTCTGGGATATTGGAGAAGGCCCAAGTGGTCCAAATACAGAAATTTTCTATGATCGCGGACCAGAATATGGTGACGATCCGAACGATCCAGAATTATATCCAGGTGGAGAAAATGAACGTCATTTAGAAGTATGGAACTTAGTTTTCTCTCAATTTAATCATAATCCAGATGGTACATATACACCGCTTCCAAAGAAAAATATTGATACAGGTATGGGCCTTGAGCGTATGGCTTCTGTCGTTCAAAACGTACCAACGAATTTTGATACAGATTTATTTATCCCAATTATTCGTGCCGTTGAACAATTTACAGATGTGAAATATGGAGCAAATAAAGAAACAGACGTAGCGTTTAAAGTCATTGCCGACCACATTCGTACGGTAACATTTGCAGTAGGCGATGGTGCGCTCCCATCTAATGAAGGCCGCGGCTATGTATTACGTCGTTTACTTCGTCGTGCCGTTCGTTATGCAAAACAAATCAACATTAACGAACCATTTATGTTAGAATTAGTGCCCGTTGTTGGGGAAATCATGAAAGACTTCTATCCAGAAGTGCTAGAGAAAAAAGACTTTATTGCTAAAGTTGTGAAAAACGAAGAAGAGCGATTCCATGAAACACTGCATGATGGATTAAGCATTTTATCTGAAGTGATTAAGAAACAAAAAGAGCAAGGGCAAAGTATCATTCCAGGTGCGGATGCGTTCCGTTTATATGACACATATGGTTTCCCAATTGAATTAACAGAAGAGTATGCAGAAGAAGAAAACATGACCGTTGACCATGACGGCTTTGAGAAAGAAATGGAAGCACAACGTGAACGTGCACGTGCTGCGCGTCAAGATGTAGATTCTATGCAAATTCAAGGCGGCGTTTTAGGTGATGTGAAGGTTGCAAGTGAGTTTGTTGGGTATGAGAAACTTCAAGTAGAAGCACAAGTTGTGGCAATCGTTAAAGACGGTGAGCTTATTACAGAAGCACACGAAGGCGAAGAAGTTCAAATTATTTTAGATCAAACACCGTTTTATGCAGAAAGCGGCGGTCAAATTGCTGATACAGGAATGATTACTAGTGAAGCTGTACAATTAACTGTACATGATGTTCAAAAAGCACCGAATGGACAAAATCTTCACCGCGTAACAGTCGTTGCTGGAACATTATCGGCTGAAGCACAAGTTGTGGCAACTGTTGATTATGCAAACCGCAGCGAAATTGTGAAGAATCATACAGCGACACATCTTTTACATCAAGCGTTAAAAGATACACTTGGCACACATGTTAACCAAGCTGGTTCCCTTGTTCAAGCAGAACGCTTACGTTTTGACTTCTCGCACTTTGGTCAAATTACGCCAGAGGAATTAGAGAAAATTGAGGCGATTGTAAACGAGAAAATTTGGCAAAGCTTAGAAGTAACAATTGATTTGAAAGATATTGACGAAGCAAAAGCAATGGGAGCAATGGCTCTATTCGGTGAAAAATACGGTAAAATTGTCCGTGTTGTTCAAATTGGAGACTATAGCTTAGAGCTTTGCGGTGGTTGTCATGTACCAAATACAGCGGTAATCGGTCTATTCAAAATTGTTTCGGAAAGCGGAATTGGTGCTGGAACTCGTCGTATTGAGGCCGTAACAGGAGCTGGAGCTTACAAATTAATGGCGGACCAAATTACGCTTTTAAAAGAAGCGGCTTCTAAACTAAAAACGAATTTGAAAGACGTACCAGCACGTATTGATGCCGTGTTAGCTGAAACGAAAGAATTGCAGCGCGAAAATGAAAGTTTATCTGCGAAGTTAAGTAACATTGAAGCTGGAAACCTTGTTTCAAATGTAAAAGAAGTGAATGGCGTTAACGTATTAGTTGCGAAAGTGCAAGATACAGACATGAATAATTTACGCGTAATGGCAGATGATTTAAAACAGAAACTGGATTCTGTCGTTCTTGTACTTGGTTCTGCACAAGGTGACAAAGTAAATTTAATTGCTGGTGTAACGAAAGATCTTATTGATCGAGGCTACCATGCAGGAAAATTAATTAAAGAGGTAGCTACTCGCTGCGGCGGTGGCGGTGGTGGTCGTCCAGATATGGCACAAGCTGGCGGGAAAGACCCAGCAAAATTGGATGCAGCACTTGATTTTGTCGAAGAATGGGTACGTTCACTTTCATAATCGGTAAGAAGTGTTGTACAATGTATATTATGGAAGTCTCTACGTAGAGGAGAGGTGCATGACCATATGAGTTCCTTTGATAACACGATGAAATTTAGTTTTCCTGAAGAACCATTTGAAAGAGATGTACAGGAAGTATTATTTCAAGTGTATTCTGCTCTTCAAGAAAAAGGGTATAACCCAATCAATCAGATTGTTGGCTATCTATTGTCAGGTGACCCCGCTTACATTCCACGTCATCAGGATGCGAGAAATCTAATTCGTAAGCTTGAACGGGATGAAATTATTGAAGAGCTGGTCAAATCGTATTTAAAGAATCAGCGAGAGGAATACTAATGCGTACAATGGGACTTGATTTAGGTTCAAAAACGCTTGGCGTTGCAATTAGCGACGCCATGGGTTGGACCGCACAAGGATTGGAAACAATTAAAATTAATGAAGCAGTAAAAGACTTTGGCATAAAACGGCTTGGAGAAATTATTCAAGAGCATGAAGTGTCAAAAATCGTACTCGGTCTTCCAAAAAATATGAACGGGACGATTGGACCGCGCGGAGAAGCAAGTCAAAATTTCGCAGCGTATTTAGAAAAGAAATTCAGACTGCCTGTCGTGTTATGGGATGAACGATTAACTACAATGGCTGCTGAACGGGTGCTGCTTGAAGCCGATGTGAGTCGGAGTAAACGCAAGAAGGTCATTGATAAAATGGCGGCTGTCATGATTCTGCAAGGTTTCTTAGACAATCAAACAAATTCTCTTTGAGGTGAAAAAGAATGGAACATGGTGAAAATAATATTACAGTAGTAGACGAAAACGGAAATGAGCAACTTTGTGAAATTTTGTTCACATTCGATTCCGATAAATTTAACAAATCATATGTGCTATACTACCCAATTTCTGATAACGAAGATGAAGAAATCGAAATTCATGCTTCTTCTTTCACACCAAGTGAAAATAACGAAGATGGTGAACTTGCTCCAATCGAAACAGATGAAGAGTGGGATATGATTGAAGAAATGCTGAACACGTTTTTAGATGAAGAAGGCGAAGAGTAAGATGCGGGCTGATCCTCCTAATGGGGATCAGCTTTTTTCGTATGAAACTATTTAATTATATTATTGATAAAGTGAAACTTCTGTCAGTGGGGGGGCTTCATCCCAGTTAAGTGTGAGATAAAATGATTTTTTCCCTCTTTTCCCCTTAAGATAGGGGCTTATTGCCTGTTAATCTGCGATAAATATGTAGGAGAAATTGTATAATTTCGTAAAAGTTATGTATTTGTTGTTTTGTTTTAGTATAATATTCGAAGTGATTATTTCTATAAATAAATAATCAATTTGTGTTGTGGTTGTGCAAGGGGGAATGAAGATGGACTCAAAGCAATCTAAAAAGGAAAATGTTAGAGAGAAATTATTAGAGCAGCAAGAGGATGCTCAATTAGTTCGAAAGATTGTTGTTCGAATTATGATAGCGATGATTGTGATAATAGGAATAACAGGAATAGGCGGTTATTTATATGTCAATTCAGCGCTAAAGCCGCTGGACCCGGATGATAAGAAAAAGAGAACGGTAGAAATTCCAATTGGTTCTTCTGTTAGTTCTATCTCTAACTTACTAGAAGAAGAAGGAATTATTAAGAATGCACGAGTGTTTAAATATTATATTAAATTTCGCAATGAATCTGGTTTTCAGGCGGGGAAGTATTCATTATCTCCATCGATGACGCATCAAGAAATTATTAACAGCATTAAGACTGGAAAGATGATGAAAGAGGTAGCTCTGAAGATTACGATTCCTGAAGGGAAGCAGCTTGTCCAAATCGCAGAGATTGTAGCCGAAAAAACAGATCAAAATCCGAAAGAAGTATTTAAGAAACTAAATGATAAAAAATTTATTCAAAGTATGCAAGATAGGTTCCCTGCTTTATTGACGGACGATATTTATGACAAAGACATTAAATATCCACTTGAAGGATATTTATTTCCTGCAACGTATGATTTTGAGGAAGAGTCTCCATCGTTAGAAACCGTTATTTCAAAGATGCTTAAACAAACAGAAGACATGTTAACTAAATATGAAGAACAAATGATAGAGCAAGATTACTCTGTCCATACGCTGTTGACAATGGCTTCTCTTGTGGAAGAAGAAGCAACAGAAAAAGTTGATCGTGCTAAAATTGCTTCTGTTTTTTATAATCGTCTAGATAAAGGGATGCCGTTACAAACAGATCCAACGGTGCTATATGCAAAAGGAGAACATAAGGACCGCGTTTTTTATAAAGATCTAGAGATTGATTCTCCTTATAACACCTATAAAGTGAAAGGCTTACCGCCTGGACCGATTGCTAATGCTGGTGAGATGTCCATTAAAGCAGTGTTAGAGCCTGAAAAGACTAAATACTTGTATTTCTTAGCCACTCCTGAAGGGGAAGTGCTGTATTCGAAAACATTGGATGAGCATAATGTGAAGAAAGCAGAACATATTACGAATCAATAATAAGGGATTAGGTATTTTCACTAAATATTTCATCAGAATAAATCGTCGGTTTGAAAAGCAAGATTTATTTTTATATGATAGAATAAGACAAGTGAAAAAAGGACATAATGACCTTTTGGCTCGGCAGTTGCCGAGTTTTTTCTAGTGTAGGCCGATTAGAGGACTCCAAAAGTCTAGTCGTCGCAAATATTAAGAATGTACGACCATGCTTAAGGGACCGTACGTATTTGGAGGAACAGATTTTGAACGGAAAAATAGATGAATATCTTCAATCCTTAATTCCAGAGCGGACTGGATTACTGAAAGAGATTGAAGAATTTGCAGAAGCAGAGCATGTCCCGATTATGGAGCCGGAAGGGATTGCGACTTTATTACAGTTTTTACGACTTCAGCAGCCGCAAAAGATTTTAGAACTAGGGACGGCGATCGGATATTCAGCCATTCGAATGGCGATGACTTTGCCAAGTGCTCGTATTGTCACGATTGAGCGGATTGAAAAGCGAATCGAAGTGGCGAAGCAAAACTTTGAGAAGTCTGGTTTGAGCGACCGTATTATCCTTGTTGAATCTGACGCATTGGAAGCCTTTGAGGCTGTGAAGGACCATGGACCATTCGATTTAATCTTTGTAGATGCAGCGAAAGGACAGTATCGTCGTTTTTTTGAATTGTATGAGCCTCTGCTAAGTGAGAGAGGAATTATCATTACAGATAATGTTTTATTTAAAGGTCTAGTTGCGGAGGAGTTAGAAACTATTACACCAAGACGTAAACGCGGTTTGATTAAACGAATTCAAAATTTTAATACATGGCTGCTCAGTCATCCACATTACGATACGGTCATTATACCGATTGGAGATGGCATAGCCATTAGTAAACATAGAGGTGAACAAAATGAAAAAGCCTGAATTGCTCGTAACTCCAACAAGTGTAGCGGATATAGAACCGCTTATTAAGGCAGGAGCCGATGCGTTCATTATCGGTGAGCAGCGTTATGCGCTTCGCTTACCCGGAGAATTTACACGTGAAGATGTGAAGGAAGTCATTCAAATTGCTCATGCTGCAAACAAAAGAGTATATGTATCGATGAATGCACTTTTTCATAATGAAAAAGTAGATGAATTAGAAGAGTACATTGCTTTTCTAAAGGAAGCAGGAGCTGACCGCATCGTTTGGGGAGACCCGGCTGTGTTAATGGCAGTTCGAACTGCAGCGCCAGATATGCCGTTGCACTGGAATACAGAAATGACGGTAACGAATTGGTATACAGCGAACTATTGGGGACGTCGCGGCTCAGTTCGTGCTGTCGCAGCTCGTGAAATTAATATGGATGCTGTCATTGAAATGAAGGAACATGCTGAAGTAGAAATTGAAGTACAAGTGCATGGAATGACGTGCATGTTTCAATCTAAACGAACATTGCTTGGAAACTATTTTGAATACCAAGGGAAATCACTAGAAGTAGAAAATCGTGCACAACAACGAAATATGTTTTTACATGACAAAGAGCGTGAAAACAAATATCCGATTTATGAGGATGAAAACGGGACACATATTATGAGCCCGAACGATATCTGTATGATTGACGAGCTCCAAGAATTAGTCGAAGCAGGGATTGATTCGTTTAAGATTGATGGGATTTTAAAAACACCAGAATATATTATTGAAATAACGAAATTATATCGTCAAGCTATTGACTTATGTGTAGAAGACGTGGATCGTTATGATGAAATTAAGAGTGAGCTTTTTGAAAAAATTGAAGCGATTCAACCGAAGAATCGGGCGTTAGATACAGGATTTTTCTTTAAAGAAACAGTTTATTAATACAGGAATGAGGAGGAATAGCCTTGAACGCTATTGCTGATAAAATTTCCAAAATTATTGATGGAAAAAGAGTCATTGTGAAAAAACCGGAGCTGCTAGCACCTGCCGGAAATTTAGAAAAATTAAAAGTTGCTGTGCACTACGGTGCAGATGCTGTTTTTATTGGTGGACAAGAGTATGGTTTACGTTCAAATGCCGGAAACTTTACATTTGAAGAAATGAAAGAAGGCGTTGAATTTGCGAAAAAGTATGGAGCAAAAGTATATGTAACAACGAATATTTTTGCTCATAATGAAAATATTGATGGGTTAGAAGAATACTTAGCTGGTTTAGAAGAAGCTGGTGTACATGGTATTATCGTAGCGGACCCATTAATTATTGAAACATGTAAGAGAGTAGCACCGAGTGTGGAAATTCATTTAAGCACTCAGCAATCATTATCGAACTGGAAAGCCGTTCAATATTGGAAGGAAGAAGGGCTGGAGCGCGTTGTACTTGCTCGTGAAACAGGCGCTGAAGAAATTCAATTAATGAAGGAAAAAGTCGATATTGAAATTGAAGCCTTCGTGCATGGTGCGATGTGTATTGCTTATTCTGGCCGCTGTACGTTATCTAATCATATGACGGCTCGTGATTCTAACCGTGGTGGCTGCTGTCAATCTTGCCGTTGGGATTATGATTTATACGAGCTGGATAGTGATGGTGAAAAAGCGTTATTTGATGAAAAAGATGCTCCATTTGCTATGAGTCCAAAAGACTTAAAACTATTGGAGTCACTGCCAAGAATGATTGAGATTGGCGTGGATAGTTTAAAAGTAGAAGGACGAATGAAATCGATTCACTATATCGCAACTGTTATTAGTGTATATCGTAAAGTGATTGATACGTATTGCGCGGATCCAGACAACTTCTCAATTAAGCAGGAATGGTTAGATGAATTGGACAAATGTGCGAATCGTCCGACGGCTCCAGCGTTTATGGAAGGAGATATTCCAGGGTATAAGCAGCAGATGTTTGGGAATCATAGCACAAAGACTCGTTTTGACTTTGCGGGGCTTGTGTTAGATTATAATTCAGATACTCAAATTGCTACATTACAACAGCGAAATTTCTTTAAGCCAGGGGATGAAGTAGAATTTTTTGGTCCAGAAATCGAAAACTTTACGCAAAAAGTAGGCGTCATTTTAGACGAGAAGGGCAATGAACTAGACGCTGCTCGTCATCCGTTGCAAATTGTTCGTATTAAAGTAGATCACCCTGTATTTGTTAACAACATGATGCGTAAAGAAAATGAATAGGACGTATACATGGACAAAGTGTTAAACAAAATCTTGAATAAAAGTCTATTTTGTAATAACATAGCATAAATAAAGATAGGTGAAATTTTCCTGAACCCTGCTGTTTTTCTAAAGTCTATGTTAATGAATATTGTTGATTTATACGATTTTTCGTTCATTCGTATGAAACCGCGGTTTTACACGCCTTTCAGCTCTGCTGAAAGTTAAATGAGCCAACAATCAACAGTGTTATTTAACAAAACCTTTGTAAAAAGACTAGACAAATGAAGGGAAAGGTCATACTCTATCTTAAAGACAGTGAAATAATCGACTGCTTCTTTAAAGGCAGTCGATTTATATGCTAGGATTTCTCTAGTAGATAGCGCGTCCTTTTATGAGGTCGCGCGCTTATATATATTCGACTTGTTTGAATTAAAAAGTACATATACATCACGGAATCTTGTATCTGTGAGAACTTGAAGGAGTGAAGAGTTTTGGCTATAGAAAAAGTATTTCCGATGACAAAAGAAGGTAAAGAGAAATTAGAGCAAGAGCTTGAACAGTTAAAAACAGTAAAACGTAAAGAAGTAGTGGAAAGAATTAAAATTGCACGCAGCTTCGGAGATTTATCAGAGAACTCTGAGTATGATTCTGCAAAAGATGAGCAAGCATTTGTAGAAGGCAGAATTACAACCCTTGAAAATATGATTCGCAATGCGAAGATTATTGAAGAAAGTGATTTAGATTCAGATACGGTTTCTCTTGGGAAATCTGTTACATTTATTGAGCTTCCAGATGGAGACGAGGAAACGTATACAATCGTTGGTAGTGCAGAAGCAGATCCGTTTGAAGGAAAAATTTCAAACGATTCACCAATTGCTCAAAGTCTAATTGGTAAAAAAGTGGGCGACCAAGTAACCGTACAAACACCAGGCGGCGAAATGCAAGTAAAGATTACTTCTATTCAGTGATTTTTCTGCAGATAAATGAGTAGTAAAACGCTGTCTTGGAACATCATGAAATCTTTGCCGCTTCCAGGTAAAGATTTAGGCTAAAAAGCAGATTTGTTTGATGAATCTGCTTTTTTGTCATTTGGAGACTTATAAAGTGAAGCTTCCATTAGTAGGGGCTTTCTATTCTTTAGGTATGGGATAAAATTTAAAAATGGTAGACAATCTTTTGATATCCAGTGCAAGCGAACTCAGGTTACTTGGTGAGTTTTCTAATGGGGAAAGAATTAAATTGTTTAATCGCGTCAACAATGGTAACGAGGTGTTGTTGGATGCATAAACGACGAATGATTATTGTTGCCACGATATTAATGGTATTAATTATTACCTTAGTTGGCCGGCTTGTACAAATACAGCTAGTTGCGACAGAATCGTTTTCTAAACATCATGTAAATTTAATTGAAGCGAGTGTGAAGCAGCGTTCGCAAGTATTAAAGATTGATGATGGAAGAGGGAAGTTTTATGATCGAAATGGAAAGCCGCTAGCTCATGAAGAAATTCCAACGCTTGTACTCTTTCCGTTCTTAAGTAAAATGACATGGCCCGCTGATGAAGTAGCGCGTATTATTGGAACTTCAGAACAAGCACTGATTACCGCAGTCGCAAATGCAAAAGAGCCTTTTGCATTTGGCGGGGATACGCCGATTCAGTTATCATTAAGTCAATCAAAAGCTATTAATGAATTAAAAATCCCAGGTGTGTTTGCGGTCAATCAGAAAGTTTATGGAGAGGATAGGCTTGCTGCTCAATTAATTGGTACGACGGTTAAATCGGATGCGCTAAAACTCGAGCGCTATCCAGATTTAAACTTATCCCCTGAAACGAGAATTGGAGATAAGGGTTTACAGCGAACATTTGATGAGTTTTTACTATCGGAAGGCGAATCTAAGCTTGTGTTTCATGTTGATGCAAGCGGCGGCCCTTTATTTGGGGTCGATGTGAAGTATGTGGAGCCTGCGAACCCCCTATATCCTGTTAAAGTCATCACAACTATTGATAAGGAGATTCAAGAAAAGGCAGAAGCACTTGTTGACCAATATAAGATTACCAATGGCGGACTTGTTTTATTAGATATTGAAAAAAGTGAAATTGTTGCGATGGTATCACGTCCAGCACTTAAAAAAGATGATCCAAATGGAATAGGCTCAGTCAATATGATGACGACACAAAAAGCCCCAGGTTCGGTTTTTAAAACGATTACGGCAGCAGCGGCAATTGATTATGGTGTCATTCCATCTAGTCGAATGTTCAATTGTGACTTAACAATTGAAGGAAAGGTTGATCAACAACGTCCGTTAGGCATGCTAAACTTTAAAAATAGTTTTGCTCAAAGCTGCAATCGAACATTTGCTGAGCTTGCTACAGAAATAGCGGAAGAGAATCCTAACTTTTTCGAGGAATATGCTAAAAAGCTAGGAATCATCGGTCAAGTAGGCTGGAGCGGCGATGTATATCACACCCAGGTTACCCAGCTTTATCGCGAGCAATCAGGAAAGGTTTGGCATGACCAAGCATTAAAAAAAGATAAGAAAATGATTGCTAAAACAGCAATTGGACAGCAGGATGTTCAGGCGACACCACTTGCTATGGCAAATATGATGGCCACCATTGCGCGCGGCGGTAAAAAAGAGCAAGTAAAAGCGGTATCAAAAGTTGAGTTTAATAATGGGACGACAGTGGTCGATTTTCCAAATCAAAAGATAGAAGGAGAGACTATCTCACCTTATACAACGATTAAACTGCAGCAGTTGTTAAGAGGGGTCGTTACGGAAGAGAAAGGAACAGGTGCCTTGCTGCAGAACCTTCCTTATGAGGTTGCCGGTAAGTCAGGGACGGCTCAGACAAATCTAGAAACAGGCAAGTTAAATAAATGGTTTGCTGGTTATTTTCCATATAAAGAGCCAAAATATGCACTTGTAACAGTTAGCTTAGATACAACGGAACAGTCAAGCAGTATGACTCCACTATTCGCAGACGTTGTGAAAGTGGTTCATCAACTTGAGTCCCAATGACGAAAGAAGTAGGATGCGATTTTAGGATAGGTCATGTTAGAATAGAAAGAAAAGATAAGGGAGGTTATATTTTGTCTTCTCGTCTTGATCGACATGATAAAAAGCGAAAAATAAATAAATTTTACAACATTGCGATTACGATTGTATCTTTACTTATTGTGATTGTTGCTATTACTATTTTCACGAATAATGATGTAGAACCAGTATCTAAAGAACAGGAAAAAACAACTCCAAAAGAAGAAGTAAAGGAATCAACACCAGAACCGGAACCGGAGGATAAAGGGAAAGATGAAACTGAGGAAGCGGTTACTGAAGAAGTAGAAGAAGAATCAGAGTCAGAAGAGGAACAGGCTGACGGTGTTAAACTTGAACAAATAGAGGGTAGTGGAGACGCCAATGTATTAAATACGTACACAAGTGAAGATTGGCAGCCGATTGGAACGGAGCAAACTGGTTCACATACGACAAGCTTTGAAAAAGGCTCTAAAGATTGGAATGAAATGACGAAGGCTATTGCTTACGGAGCTGGGTTAGATGAAGGAAGTATGCGCCTTTGGTGGTTGAAAAATGGAGGTTCCCCGAATACAGCCATTGGTACTGTATCAGAAGGGGATAATCCGCAAGCTTATCGCGTGTATATTGAATGGGTTGATGGAGCTGGCTGGAAGCCTGTGAAAGTGGAAGAATTAAAGGAAAATGATAGAGGCAGATAACAGTCTTTAAACAAAGAGCCCTCAGGCTATGTGAGGGTTCTTTGTCATTTCATTATTTCTTCGCTTTAAAATGGACAACAGCGCTATAAAAACGTCGCCCTTCTTCACTTACATACATCTCATGTGAAACAGAGTGAACATGGAGCATGAGCGCTTTATTATTGTCAATTTGTGTTTGAATTTTTTCCTCTAATATCTTAATGCTTTCAGCTTCAAAAAATTCAATTTTATCATCTATTAAGTCTAAGTTTAGTTGAAAAGTCATTGTTCTACCCTCCAATGTTTTATTCACTTTATTGTAGCATGCATGGCGGTTCATTTATATTGAAACCGTTTGAAGATAAGGGCGTTTTACCATAAATATCGAACCATTTTCGAATAAAATCATACTATATCCATATGTTTTATATATAATATTTTTAAAACTGAAGACCATGTTATAGAACGTTGTTGATTTTTGGTTTAATAACATGTATTAACATAGTTAAATTTAAAAAGGTGATGATAATGGGGCGGGAATTTGTTGAGTTATTTGAAGAATGGTCCGAATACTATGATGATACAGTCAGTGGTTACGATAAAGAATATCGTGACGTATTTCATGGATATGAGCAAATATTAGACGAAGTAGCTAATCGTGCACAAGGTCATGTGTTAGAGTTTGGCGTAGGGACAGGAAACTTAACGAAACGCCTTCTGCAAGCGGGGCTTTCGGTCACAGGCGTAGAGCCGTCTCCATCTATGAGAAGGAAAGCAGTCGAAAAATTACATGGTCAAATACCCATTGCGAATGGCGATTTTCTTGAATTCCCAACACATAAGCAAGTAGATACATTTGTTAGCACATATGCCTTTCATCATTTAACAGATGAAGAGAAAGAAAAAGCGATTGTGAACTATAGCAAGTTACTCCATCCTGGTGGTAAAATAGTATTTGCAGATACGATGTATGAGTCTAAAGAAGCGCATCGAGCGGCTATTCAACAGGCAAAAGATGCTGGATTCCTGAATCTAGCAACGGATTTGTCAACGGAATACTATACAACAATTCCTTTTTTACAGAAGGTGTTGAAAGAGAACGGATTTGATGTTTCGTTCACTCGTTGCAATCAATTTGTTTGGATTGTTGAAGCTCAAAAATTATAGGAAGAGGTTTAGTGAATGAAAGTAGCAATTATCGGAGCAATGGAAGAAGAAGTAACGATTTTACGAGATAAATTAGAGAATTTAGAACAAGTTAAAATTGCTGGGTCGGAGTTCAATATCGGCACACTGAATGGTATGGAGGTTATTGTCCTAAAGTCAGGCATCGGGAAAGTCAATGCGGCGATGTCGACGACCATTTTATTAGAGAAATTCAAACCAGATGCCGTAATCAATACAGGTTCAGCTGGTGGATATCATGAGGAATTAAATGTTGGAGATGTCGTTATTTCAACGGAAGTTCGCCATCATGATGTAGACGTAACGATTTTTGGCTATGAATATGGTCAAGTACCGCAATTGCCGGCAGCCTTCTTGCCAGATCCAAAGCTGTTTGCCATTGCAGAAGAAGCAGCGAAGGAAATGACTCATTCACAAGTAGCAAAAGGGTTGATTGTAACAGGAGATTCTTTTATGAACGATCCTGTTCGTGTGGAGTTTGTACGCAGTAAGTTTAAAGACTTATATGCAGTGGAAATGGAAGCAGCAGCAATTGCTCAAGTGGCCCACCAATTTGGAACGCCTTTTGTAGTGATTCGTTCTCTTTCTGATATTGCAGGAAAAGAATCGAATGTATCATTTGATCAGTTCCTAGAAACGGCAGCCCTGCATTCTGCTGAACTTGTTTTAAAAATGATTGAAAAAATTAAGTAGTCATCTGATAATTGACGAAATCATTCTTCGTCAATTATCATTTTACACATTACCCGGGTAAAGAGGTATGTTAACTTATATTTGGTGAAAAGGTGGGAGAATATGAAAGTTGTTCGGAATATACATGAATTAATTGGGTCTACCCCTATGTTAGAAATTACTCGATTTTCTCTTCCGAAAGATGTGCGAATTTTCGCTAAATTGGAGTTCTTTAACCCAGGTGGCAGTATAAAAGATCGTTTAGGAGTAGAGCTGTTAGAAGCGGCTTTTGCGAGCGGTGCATTAAAGCAAGGTGGAACGGTGATTGAACCGACGGCTGGAAATACGGGGATTGGTCTAGCGCTGGCAGCTCTTCATTATGGAGTCCATGTTATAGTCTGTATACCAGAGAAGTTTAGTATAGAGAAGCAAGAGTTAATGCAGGCTCTCGGTGCCGAGATTGTGCGTACACCTTCGGAAGCAGGGATGCGAGGAGCCATTGCAAAAGCTCAAGAGCTTTTAAAAGAAATTCCTCATTCCTATTGTCCGCAGCAATTTGCCAATCCAGCCAATCCAGCAACATATTATAAAACACTAGGACCTGAAATTTGGGAGCAGCTTGATGGAAAAGTAGATGTATATGTTGCCGGAGCTGGAACGGGAGGTACGTTTATGGGAACCTCCCGCTATTTAAAGGAAAAAAATCCTTCTGTAAAAACAGTTATTGTTGAACCGGAGGGATCAATTTTAAATGGCGGCAAACCCGGTCCACATAAGACAGAAGGAATAGGCATGGAGTTTTTACCAACCTATATGGACGAATCTTATTTTGATGATACTCATACGATTGTAGATAAAGAGGCGTTTCGCTATGTAAAAGAGTTAGCCGCCAAAGAAGGACTGCTCGTTGGAAGCTCTTCAGGCGCAGCTTTTGCTGCTGCAGTGAAGGAAGCGCAAGTTGCTTCGAGAGGTACAAACATTGTCGTAATCTTCCCAGATGCGAGCGATCGCTACTTAAGTAAAAAAATCTACCAAGGAGGTATTTGAATATGAGGAGGAAAACACAATTAATTCATGGCGGTATCTTTGGTGATGAACAAACAGGAGCGGTTTCTGTCCCGATTTATCAAGTGAGTACGTATAAACAATATGGACCAGGCAATCATACTGGTTATGAATATTCACGTACAGGTAATCCGACACGTCATGCGCTAGAAACATTCATTGCGGAGCTAGAAGAAGGAAAACGCGGTTTTGCTTTCGGTTCAGGGATGGCAGCGATGACAGCGGTGCTGATGCTGTTTAATCAAGGAGATCACATTTTAGTGACAGATGACGTATACGGCGGTTCTTTTCGTGTAATTACAAAAGTGTTACATCGATTTGGATTAAGTGCCACATTTATTAACACGAGCAATTTAAGTGAAATTGAAAAAAATATTCAAGAAAATACGAAAGCGTTGTTTATCGAATCCCCAACAAATCCTCTTCTGAAAATTACCAACATTAAAACCGCAGCCAAAATTGCAAAAGCAAACGGCTTATTAACCATTGTAGATAATACATTCTCAACACCATATTGGCAAAATCCAATTTCGCTTGGTGCAGATATCGTTCTTCATAGTGCAACGAAATATCTTGGCGGTCATAGTGATGTTGTCGCAGGTCTTGCTGTTGTGAAGGATGAGAAGTTAGGTGAAGACCTTCATTTTGTTCAAAATTCAACAGGAGGTGTGTTAGGTCCTCAAGATTCTTGGTTATTAATACGAGGTATGAAGACGCTCGGTCTTCGTATGGAAGAGCATGAGAAAAATGCTAACAAAATTGCAAGGTACTTAGTTGAGCATGATGCCGTTTCAAAAGTGTATTACCCAGGACTAGAAAGTCATCCCAATCATGATATTGTGAAGCAACAATCTCGCGGCTTTGGCGGCATGATTTCCTTTGATGTCGGCAGTGCCGAAAAAGCAGCGCAAGTGTTAAATAAAGTGAAGTATTTTACACTTGCAGAAAGTCTTGGGGCAGTGGAGAGTTTAATTTCTATTCCCGCTCTTATGACACACGCATCGATTCCAGCAGAGCGCCGTGCTGAATTAGGCATTACGGACGGTCTGATTCGAATTTCTATTGGTCTTGAGGATGTTGAAGATTTACTTGAAGATCTAGAACAAGCCTTACAAAACTAATACCGGTCTTCACCTTCTCTATTCCTAAATATTAACAAATAGTAAATGGATGTATATATGATAGAATAAGTTATCCGTGTTTTACTAGTTATGAGAGAAGGTGAGCATTCTTGAATAAAAAACTGAAAAACCTTTCTGCAAAAATGATAGATTACAAACGCTTTGCGATTACTTTATTATGTGTTGGTTCTTTTTTCTATTTAGGAACGATTCTTCCGACAGAAGGAAAGACAGCGTTTGATGTGAACGGTTATATGCTTGCTTCGGTTTTGTTTTTGGCAGCATCGATTGGATGTTTCTTACAATCTTCTAGATATAAAAAGAATCTTGCTGAATTAAATGAGCTAGATTCACAGTAATCGATTTTTTTAAATAACCTCAATTCTATTTTTAATAGGATTGAGGTTATTTTTTATACGCCTATGATTATCAACAAAAGCTATATAAAAAATGTCCAGTATCCACTATTGTATTACACAAATTATGGCCTACAGAATATCTTATGAATAGAACTTGAAATCCAATAAATGTATGAATAAGAACAGGAGGTAAATGAAGTGAAGGATTTTTCACAACAAGGAAATAATCATTCATCTTTTCGAAAAGCCGTATATTTGTATAAGCATTTTAAGGAGGGGGTAAACAAGCAGGAACAAGAGGATAGAGAGATAGAAGATGAATTTATTGAAGATACCGATTTGGATGTATTAACCGAAGTTACGCCTGAGGATCAGACATTTGAGACAGTAACGGCAACTCAAGAAGAAAATCTAGCAGACGAGAGTTCCGAAGAGGAAAGCTCGAGTTCCTCGAGTTCCTCGAGTTCCTCAAGTTCCGAGGAGGAAAGCTCGAGTTCCTCAAGTTCCGAAGAGGAAAGCTCAAGTTCTGGAGAGGAGGAAGAGGAAGATGAATCATAAAATAATATAGGTTGTATAGTATGGTCTTAATACTTAGACCGAATATACAATTTTATTCAGCAGGTTTTGCCTTAAAGGGGACCTGCTTTTCACATACATACGGACTTTTGTTGTGGCACTGTAAGTTAAATGATGAACGTACATATTGGAATCTTGTTATGGACATTATCCTTCAATTGTTGAATTCTTTAAGCGGTTGTCCTATACAAATATTTTTTTTGAGCATAGTTTAGTAAAAAGTAGTGAATGAATCCTGCAGGTACAAAATCCTAGACATAATGCATCTGTTAGGAAGAATGAATGCTCTATGCTTTAATTTTGCAAACTTGATTATTTTGATTTTATAGGAGGGATAAGGTGGGGAGCATACTGATTGAACCATGGGAACTGGACGAATTGATGTCGGAACTTTTTGTACCTGAATATATTGAAAAAATAGCAGGTGAAGTTCTATTACATTATGATTTTTCAGTTCAAAGTATACAAGTCATGGCAACTAAGCCGGCAAGAGGTGGCGCTATTTGGAAAGTTGAGACATCTGCAGGGCCAAAAAGTTTGAAGTTATTGCATCGTAGGCCGACTAGAAGCTTATTCAGTTTAGGAGCTCAAGAATATTTAGTGGAAATTCAAAAAGCAAGAGTTCCGGCGATTGTGAAAACAAAGGATGGAAGCAATTATGTTGAAGCAAGCGGGAAATTATGGTTTGTTGCGGAGTGGATTGAACCTTTAGCACCTGCTTCAAAAGACTTAGAAGGTACGAAACATTTATGTAGAGCTATTGGTGAGTTTCATCGTTTAAGTAAAGGATATGAACCTCCAAAGCATGCTGAAATGGCGACAAGGTTGCATAAATGGCCAAGGAATTTTGAAAAGATTATTACTAAAATGGATTGGTTACGAAATATTGCGTATGCTTATCCAGAAATGCCGGCTAGCTCTCATTTATTACAAGCAGTAGATGTCTTTGAACAGCAAGCCATACAGGGTTTAGAAAGACTGAATCAATCAAGCTATCCCGATTTAGTAGCCAAAGGGAATGCGTATTGGGGATTAGTGCACCAGGATTATGGCTGGTCCAATGGTCAAATGGGTTCAGATGGGATGTGGATTATTGACCTCGATGGTGTTGCCTTCGACCTTCCGATTCGGGATTTACGAAAATTAATTACGAATAAAATGATAGATAATTCTCAATGGGATGCGACTTGGGTACGAGAAATGATTAAAGCTTACCATGAAGTGAATCCAATAAGTGCTGAAGTATATGACATCTTAATGATTGAATTGTCATTTCCTAATGAATTCTATAAGCACTTGAAAGGAGCCATATTTGAGCCGGAGTTATTTTTAAATGAAGAAGCGGTTCAATTAATTCAAACGATCATCAATCTCGATCAAACGAAATGGCCTGTGTTAGAAGAAATTAAAGACGATTGGATTGGGGTTGAAGCACGATGAAAGTTTTAATGATCTGTACTGAAAAACTTCCTATGCCTCCGATACGAGGGGGAGCTATTCAAACATATATAGCAGGTATTCTCCCTTATTTAAAACAATCACATGATATTACAGTACTTGGAACTAGCGATCCTGAGTTACCAGATGAGGAAACAATCGATGGTGTTTCTTATGTGCGGGTGCCAGGAAAAATATTGGAATTGTACAAAGAAGGAGTCGTTCGCTATCTTGAATCTAATCAATTTGATTTAATCCATATTTTTAATCGTCCGCGACTTGTTCTCCCTGTTCGCAATGTAGCTCCGAAAGCTAAAATTACATTAAGTATGCATAATGACATGTTTAATGAAGAAAAAATTGATCCTATTGAGGCCAATGAGGTATTGAATGAAGTATCAAGTATTGTAACGGTCAGTGATTACGTTGGAAACGTTATACAGAGCCTATATCCACAGGCTGCTGGAAAGGTTCATACAGTTTATTCTGGGGTAGATACCGAGCGATTTTTACCAGGTAGTCACCCAAATATGAAAAAGATTCGCCAAGATATTCGTCAGGCACATGGGTTAGAAAACAAAACAGTCATTTTATATGCGGGAAGGCTCTCACGAAATAAAGGGGTCGATCGATTAATCAGGGCGTTGCCGGAGCTATCTCAGAAGTATAAGGACTTAGCCTTGGTCATCGTCGGAAGTAAGTGGTTTAGTCAGGATGCCGTAACAGATTATATTGCCTATGTAAGAGCACTGGCGAAAAAGTTGCCGATCCCTGTTGTGACAACAGGTTTTGTAGCACCAAGTGAAATTCAAAACTGGTTTGCGGCCGCTGATTTATTTGTGTGTACATCTATATGGCCAGAACCTTTAGCAAGGGTTCATTATGAAGCGATGGCAGCAGGCCTTCCTATCGTAACAACGGCAAGAGGAGGGAATGCAGAAGTTATCCAATTAAGAGAAAATGGTCTTGTAGTAGAAAATCCCGAGGACCCCGTTCAGTTTGTAGAAAAGATTACAGAAGTATTGTCCAACAAAGCAATGATGAAAAGGATGGGAGAAAGAGGAAGAGAGCTTGCCCTATCGCACTACAAATGGGATCGCGTAGCTTCTGAGGTTCTTACAGTATGGGAACAAGCTAAACAAACAGCGGTTTCAGTGGGTACGGCAGAGACTCCTATGGAACTGACAGCGAGCCAGCCTAAAACTGCAGAAACTATTTCATTTATTACAGATAGAATAGATAAACCAACAGAGAAACCAGCCACAATGAAAAATCAAAAAGTAACAGAGA
>NZ_JBALMU010000035.1:0-65403 GCF_036962285.1 Bacillus sp. JJ634 | reverse complement strand
AACAGAGAAACCAGCCACAATGAAAAATCAAAAAGTAATAGAGAAACCAGCAACAGTAGAAAATCAAAAAGCAATGGAAAACAAAAAGCAAGTTGCAGGATTGACTCGAGCACACCTCGATGAATTGATTATAGCGCATCAAATGTTGATGAAAGCTAGAAACAAAAAAAACAATAAATCAAATGGAACAATGAACGGAAGCGCCAATCGTAATAATCGAAATAGGGAATTGCTGAATATGCTGTTAAGGGAATTGGGAAAGAACGCATAGTAAAGTAAAGCAGAAACTCTGTCTTTTTTCATGGACCCTGGATACCAAGTTAGTCTAGAGTGTAATAGACCTGTAAATAGGGATTTTTAAAGCTTTGGTGAGGTTCATCAAGGCTTTTGTCAGTCCCTGGCTGCTTGATTCATCAAAAAATAAGATCAACCACTATAAAAAACTCGGCCTACTCGCCGAGTTTTTTGTTAGCAGCCTGGTACACAGCCCCAACCGCCTGCTGCGAACCACCACCAGAAACCGAAAATGAGCAGCAACACGAAGAGGACAATGACTAGAGCGAACCCAAACCCCCAGCCTCCAGCTCCATATGCTACTGGGGCAGGTCCAGGATAAGCTCCAACGCCATAACCACATCCGTATGGGCCATAACTGTATCCCATAGAAATACCTCCTTCTTGTTTTGACGTATATTAGTATATGTAGCAGCGTTTAAGAGCGCTTGGGGATTCATCCTTACGAAATAGAACGGGCCTATTGAGTGATTGAGGTTTCTGAATATATGGACAAGAGAATGTGTGCTAAATCGAAAGAGAAGTTAATCGAACTATGTAAAATCAATGAAATTGAATTTAGAAAACTTTCTTATCCTTTTAAGTAACTCAATTATTCTATCAAGCTTTTGTATGTTGTTTATTATGAGTTAAATGAGAAAACAAAGCGCTTTTATAAAGATAATAAAGTTTGACTTGCAGGTTGCTTGCATGAAAGTTGGTTTTCGATTCATGAAGACTTAAACAACTTTGATGAACTAATTGAATACTTAAAAAATGTGTAAACAACTGTAATTAAAGGCCCGGGATTTAAACTGATGATTTTCGAGTAGGACAGACAAGAACAAGTTTCCTCTTGCATAACAATAATGATAAGAGAACGCCAAAAGAAACGGGAGGTTATATTTATGCCCGGAATTCTTACCGCAATTGGCTATTTAATGAAAGAATTTTATTTATTAGTTTCTTACGTAAAAAATAATGCCTTTCCTCAGCCTTTATCCTCTCAGGATGAAAAGAAATATTTAAAGTTAATGAGTGAGGGGGACAGTGATGCTCGAAATAAGCTAATCGAGCATAATCTTCGCCTGGTTGCTCATATTGTTAAAAAATTCGAAAATACAGGTGAAGACTCAGAAGATTTAATTTCTATTGGGACAATCGGTTTAATTAAAGCGATTGAAAGCTATTCTGATGGAAAAGGAACAAAACTAGCAACTTATGCTGCTCGCTGTATTGAAAATGAAATTCTCATGCATTTAAGAGCGACGAAGAAAACGAAAAAGGACGTTTCTCTTCATGATCCTATTGGGCAAGATAAAGAAGGAAATGAGATTAGTTTAATTGATGTACTAAAATCCGAATCTGAGGATGTAATTGATACCATTCAGCTTAATATGGAACTGGAAAAAGTTAAAAAATATATTGATATTCTGGATGAGCGTGAAAAAGAAGTAATTGTTGGCAGGTTCGGCCTCGACTTAAAAAAAGAAAAAACACAGCGTGAAATTGCTAAGGAGTTAGGCATTTCACGAAGTTATGTCTCTCGTATTGAAAAGCGGGCGCTGATGAAAATGTTTCATGAATTTTATCGAGCGGAAAAAGAAAAGAAGTCACAATAATCGAATGATGAATATAAAAGACCTTCACAGCGCTGAAGGTCTTTTATAATGGCTATATGAAAAAACGGCATCATACAAATAGTCTCGCAGCAGTGAGTGAAAAGAATCCCATCATTAAAAAGGTTTTAATAAGAATCGGGGCAGCATACTAATCAAAGCGGCTAATAAGAAAGGAGCCTTCCGCAAATCTTTCAGAAGGCTCCTTTCTATGTTGTAGATACGTTTCCTACATCTTTTTCAGTCTTAATGGACTAATCATCAGTATAGATAATATAATCATGAGGAATGCGAAGAATACCGGTGTGACATATGGATAAGCTAAGAAGCTTAATGTGGCAATACAACCAGCGACCGTAATCGGCACACCCGTGAAATAACCGTTATTCTCACTAATATTAAATCGTGCTAAACGAAGGGCCCCACAAGCAATATATAAAATAGTGAAAGCTGCTCCAGGAGCGCCGAATTCTACTAAAATTCCTTGATATATAAGCAGGGCAGGCGCCACTCCAAATGAAATAATGTCGCACATAGAATCTAATTGTTTGCCGAGCTCTGACTCGATATTAAACCTTCGTGCAACCATGCCGTCAAAACGGTCGGCAAGTGCCGCTAGGAAAATTAAAAGTAAGCTTAAGTTTAATTGGTTGTTCATAACAGATATGATGGCAAATCCACCTAAGGATAAATTTAATAAGGTCAAAATATTAGCTGTTTGAGCTTTTAGTTTTCTGATAGTCTGGTCTATAGCGTCTAATAAAAACATTTTTTCACTCCTTTCGTAAAACTAGATTAATTAAACGCAAGTATTTATTATATAATAATATTTTAGGTGACACAAATTATGCAAGGGATTTATGAAATAATTTACAAATTGGTGGTGGGTGTTGTTTGTTTCCATTTCTTTATCGCTTTTTTATTGAACTGACGAATGGTAGGGTTACTTCAGCGTTGTTGAAAAACTTTAGTCAATCGCGCTTGAGTAAGCCTATTATTCCATTATATACAAAAGTGTTCCGGCTTGACCAGCAGGAAGCCAAAGATGACTTTGCTTCATTTGCAACTTTACATGATTTATTTATCCGAAAATTAAAGAGTGATGTAAGGCCTATTGCAGAAGGAGAACAAGCTGTTGTTAGTCCAGTTGACGGGATTTTAGAAGACTTTGGCGACATTCAGGAAGATAAAAAGATTATAGTAAAAGGGAAAACATATTCGATGGAAGAGATGCTCGGTGATCCCAAAACACTTCAAAAGTATCTAGGTGGAAAATATCTCGTGCTATACTTAAGTCCTAGTCACTATCATCGGATTCATACACCGATTTCTGGAGAAGTAACACAACGTTGGAGTTTAGGTCAGAAGTCTTATCCAGTTAATAAATGGGGGATGCTGTATGGAAAGGCCCCTTTGTCTAAAAATTATCGTATTATAACAGAACTTGATTATGGTCAAGGGTGTGTAGCGATTGTGAAAGTTGGAGCGATGTTTATTAATTCCATTGAAATTACAGATAAAGCGAAGCGATTACAAAAGGGACAAGAGTTTTCGTATTTTAGTTTTGGTTCAACTGTCGTGCTTCTTTTTGAGAAGGATAGCTTTGAGATTGAATCGGATTTAGTTATACCGGCGAATGTTCGTATAGGAGAGAAGATTGGGTATATAAAATGACTGTATGAAACAACAGGGTGCTGTAACAATAGCTGAATAAAAAGAAAAGAGCTGACATACAGGTCAGCAGATTGATTCACTAATGGGAGTATAGATTTGGTTTGTTAAAGATCTTCGATGTATTTCGGATTCGATTAAGCGAATAAACTCTGCATCTAAGTTTAATTGTTTTGCTTTGAAATATGATTCGAGTAATAAATCATCCGATAATGTATGCATCATTTCGCCAATGTAGGCTGCTCACCTCCGAGTTATTAAAAATGAGAGAATGTTCTTCTGTTTCGTACGGTATGTTTTCCGTTTGTTTTCGTTGGTGTATTCATACTGTATCAAAAAAGAATAAGAAGAACAATTGGTCGATTATCCACAATTACCGGTGGATAACTTGTGATTAAATTGTTTGTAAAGGAAGAAAAATGAAAGGGAACAATAGGGATAATGTGGGTAACTTTATCCACAAAATATTATGTCGAGTTTTTTGTCGAAAACTATTTGGAATAAATAGGTAATAATTAAAGAAACTTTACATAATTAATGAAGTCAATTTTAAGAACCGTTAGAATTTTTTTGAAAGACGGGCGAAAATTAGATATGATGGATACGGTAAATTTCTAGGAAAACGTTGAGGTGTACTATGCTTAAATTATTTTTACCGAGTGAACAAATAAAAAGCATTTTTGATATAACGCCGGAAGACTTGAAAAAGCGTGGGATTAAAGGGATTATTACTGATTTGGATAATACACTTGTAGAATGGGATCGCCCGAACGCTACGCAAAAGTTAATGGAATGGTTTGATCAGATGCGGGAGCACGGGATTTTAGTGACGATTGTATCGAATAATAATGAACAAAGGGTACGTGCCTTTTCAGATCCTTTGCGTATTCCCTTTATTTATCGAGCAAAGAAGCCGTTAACAACGGCTTTTAAAAAAGCTTGTGTCCAAATGGGGCTTAAGCGTGAGGAAACTGTTGTCGTAGGAGACCAGCTGTTGACGGATGTGTTTGGCGGTAATCGAGGCGGGTTCCATACAATCTTAGTGATTCCTGTGTCACAGTCAGATGGGATCAATACAAAGATTAACCGCTTCTTTGAACGGAAAATTATGTCAGCGCTTAAACGAAAAGGAATGATAGAATGGGAGGAACGCAATTGAACAATCATCAAGAGGTAGTGTGCATCGGCTGTGGAGTAAAGGTTCAGACCGATTCCCCGAAAGAATTAGGATATGCGCCAAAGTCAGCGCTTGAGAAGGAGACTATTATTTGTCAGCGCTGTTTTAAATTAAAGAATTATAATGAAGTTCAAGATGTTTCGTTAACAGATGATGACTTTTTGAAAATTTTAAATAGAGTAGGCGAAACGGATTCATTGATTGTAAAAATTGTTGATATTTTTGATTTTAATGGCAGCTGGCTTCCGGGATTGCACCGTTTTGTTGGTCGGAATGATGTGTTATTAATCGGTAATAAAGTGGATTTATTGCCGAAATCAGTAAAACATAATAAATTAATCAATTGGATGAAGCAATCCTCAAAAGAGTTAGGTCTACAGCCGGTTGATGTATTATTGGTGAGTGCGGAGAAAGGAAAATACATTGCGGAAGCTGCGGAAGCTATTGAGCATTACCGTCAAGGTCGTGATGTGTACGTTGTAGGTTGTACAAATGTCGGCAAATCTACGTTTATTAATCGCTTAATTAAACAAGTAAGTGGGGAAAGCGATATCATTACAACTTCTCATTTTCCGGGCACAACACTTGACATGATTGAAATTCCGCTAGACGATGGACAAGCGATAATTGATACACCGGGTATTATCAATCATCATCAAATGGCTCATTTTGTGGATTCACGTGATTTTAAAATCATTATGCCTAAAAAAGAAATTAAGCCAAAAGTCTACCAGTTAAACGAGGAGCAGACGCTCTTTTTTGGTGGCTTGGCACGATTAGATTATGTATCGGGTGGAAGACGTTCTTTAACATGTCATTTATCAAATGAATTACATATTCATCGTACGAAATTAGAAAAAGCAGATGAATTGTATAAAAATCACGCGGGTGAGTTATTAACGCCGCCGCGGCCGGAACAAATGGATGAGTTTCCAGAGCTTGTGCCGCATGAGTTTTCGTTAAAACAACCGAAAATGGATATTGTCTTCTCGGGACTTGGTTGGGTAACAGTAAATGAACCGGGAGCGAAACTTGTTGCTCACGTTCCAAAAGGAGTCAATGTTATTGTTCGTAAGTCGTTAATTTAATAGTAGGGTGATGAAGGTGAAGAAAATATATGGAGTAATCGGAGATCCTATTGCACATTCCATGTCTCCAGCTATTCATAATGATGCGTTTGACCAAGAACAAATGGATGCGGTGTACCATCATTTTCATGTAACGGCGGAGTGCTTGCAGGATGCAGTAAAAGGGATGAAGGCGATTGGGGTGTCTGGCTTTAACGTCACAATTCCACATAAGACAGCTATCATTCCATTGCTGGATGAGGTGGATGAATTAGCACAAGCAATTGGTGCGGTGAATACGGTCGTCTATCGGGATGGTCGTTATATTGGGTATAATACAGATGGGAAAGGGTTTTATAAAGCTTTAGCTGAAGAGGTCTCTGGAGATTTAGCTTCTAAAAAGGCATTAATCATCGGAGCGGGTGGTGCTGCACGCGCCATTTATTTCACCCTTGTGAAAGAAGGCGTGAAGCAAGTGGATATTGCCAACCGAACAAAGGAGAGAGCGGAGACCCTTATTTCAGAATGCCCATACGATAAACAGTCTACAGCGTTAACGATGCTTGAAGCAGAAGCGAATATTAAGGCGTACGATTTAATTATTCAAACGACATCTATTGGCATGAGTCCAAAAGTTGATGATATACCACTGGATGTTACAGCTATTAAAGCTTCTGCTTTTATAAGCGATATTATTTATAACCCGTTGAAGACGAAAATTCTTATGGAAGCAGAGCAAAATGGCGCGAAAACGCAAAATGGATTGGGAATGTTTGTGAATCAGGCAGCTCTTGCTTTTCAAATATGGACAGGCGTAATGCCCGATACATCTAGAATGGAACAGATTGTGTTAAATAAATTAGGAGGTCAGACATGCTGACAGGTAAACAAAAAAGATTTTTACGATCAAAAGCACATCACTTGAATCCTATTTTTCAAGTAGGAAAAGGTGGAGTAAATGATAATTTAATTAAACAGATTGGTGAAGCATTGGAAGCGCGTGAATTAATTAAAGTGAGCGTTCTGCAAAATTGTGAGGAAGATCGTCACGATGTGTCGGCATCCCTTGCAAAAGGTGCAAGAGCAGAGCTTGTGCAAGTTATCGGTAATACAATTGTTTTATATAAAGAATCACGAGAAAATAAGCAAATTCAATTACCATAAGGTGATTGTTATGAAGAAGATTGGAATTTTAGGCGGAACGTTTAACCCTCCGCATATTGGGCATTTAATCATTGCTAATGAAGTGTTAGATGCACTGGAATTAGATGAAATTAGATTTATGCCAAACTATGTTCCTCCTCATAAGGAGCAGACGGAAGAAGTGACCGCTTATGACCGCTTAGCGATGCTTGAGCGTGCACTTTACGATCATCCTTCTTTTATCATTGAAGGAGTAGAAATTGATAGAAAAGGTACTTCTTATACGTTTGATACGATGAAGCTGTTGACAGAACAAGAGCCGGACGCGTCGTTCTATTTTATTATTGGTGCGGATATGATCGAGTACTTACCTAAGTGGCATCGAATTGATGAACTGCTTCAGCTTGTTCACTTCGTTGGTGTGAAGAGACCCAATTATAATGAAGAGACAGAGTATCCGATTATTATGGTGGATGTTCCTCAAATGTTCATTTCGTCTTCCGTGATTCGACGGAAGCTGCGGACAGGAAAAACTGTTAAATATTTAATTCCTGATTCTGTCGTAAACTATATAAAAGGGAATGGTTTATATGAATCGAAATGAAGCTTTACAACTTGTAAAAGCACAGCTGACTGAAAAGCGGTATGTGCATACATTGGGGGTAGCGGAATCAGCCGTAGAGCTTGCTGAACGCTATGGAGCAGATGTAAAAAAGGCAGAGCTTGCCGCCATTTTTCATGATTATGCAAAATTTCGTCCGAAAGAGGAAATGAAGCAAATTATTATGGAGCAAAATATAACAAAAGACTTATTAGATTATCATTCGGAGTTATGGCATGCACCAGTTGGTGCGTATCTTGTTGAACAGGAAGCAGGCATTACAGACCAAGAAATTTTAGATGCCATTGCTTACCATACATCGGGTCGAATTGGGATGACGCTTCTGGATAAAATTGTGTATTTAGCGGATTATATTGAGCCAGGTCGCTCATTTCCAGGTGTAGAGGAAGTGCGGAAATTGGCTGAACAAAATCTCGATGCAGCTGTCATTCAGGCTGTTCGAAATACAATTAATTTTTTAATGATGAAAAAGCAAGTAATTTATCCAGCTACATTTCATACGTATAATGACCTCATTAAGAATTTGAAGGAGAAGATGTAATGACTGAAAGAGAACTTCTAGTATTAGCAGCAAAAGCAGCAGATGATAAAAGGGCAGAGGATATTGTTGCCTTAAATGTGCAAGGAATTTCATTAATCGCTGATTATTTCCTTATTTGTCATGGTAACTCAGAGAAGCAAGTTCAAGCCGTTGCGCGTGAAATGAAAGAAAAGGCTGAAGAAGCAGGCGTGGATGTAAAGCGACTTGAAGGGTTTGATGAAGCGAAATGGGTATTAGTGGATATGGGAGATGTGGTGGCTCATATTTTCCATCGTGATGAAAGACTATACTATAATCTTGAACGTTTATGGGGAGATGCCCCTCGAGAAGATGTGCAAAGTGAATTAATGCCATGAGCTATGAACGCTTTGCTTACGTATACGATGAGCTGATGAAAGATGCTCCGTATGAAAAGTGGCTTGCGTTGTTAACAGCAAAGCTTGAGCAATATGGGGTTCAGGGGAAACGGCTGTTGGATCTTGCTTGTGGAACGGGAGAGATGACTATTGAGTTGGCACGAAATGGCTTTCATGTAACGGGTGTTGACTTATCTGATGAAATGCTTCTGGTGGCTCAAGAGAAAGCGTCTAAGCAAGGGGTATCCATCCCGTTTTATCAGCAAAACATGGCCGAACTTGAAGGATTGGGCAGTTATGACTGTATCACCATTTTTTGTGATTCACTGAACTATCTTAAAACGGAAAACGAGGTTCTTCAAACGTTTCGCGGTGTATACCACCACTTACGTGAGGGTGGCTTGCTATTGTTTGATGTGCATTCGATTTATAAAATGGAACAGATTTTTCATAATAATACGTTTGCAGTTAATGAAGAAGAAGTAGCCTATATTTGGAGTTGCTTTCCCGGAGAGGCTCCATATAGCGTTGAACATGATTTGAGTTTTTTTGTACAGGATGCGGAAAGTGGATTGTATGAACGTTTTGATGAGTTTCATTACCAGCGTACGTATATGCCTTCTCAATATACGGATTGGCTAGAAGAGGCGGGCTTTGAAGTGCTGGAGGTTCTTGCTGATTTTGAGGAAGCACCTGTCGAAGATCAAGCGGAGCGTATTTTATTTGTAGTAAGAAAATGAAACGGAGACTGACTAAATTTAGTCAGTCTCTTTTCTTAGGAGAAAAAATTTTTAAAATGAGGGCAGGAGTTCGTCAGTTAGTTGCGAATATTATAATCATATCGAAATTGTTTTTCGATTTCTTCAATGTCTTCATCAAATTTCTCGTGCGTTGCTTTAAACAATTGACTAAGTACCTCATGTAGTTTTGCTGCCTCTAACACTTTAATCCCTTCGCCTGTAATTCCCCCTTTTACACTCACTTTTTCCTGTAAAGTGGGTAATGTGTAGATTCCTTTACTTAATAAATCTCCAAGCCCCATTAACATTTTTTCTGTTAAAACCGTTGCTGTTTTTCTGTCAATTTCCGTTGATTGGCAAGCAGCGTCAATAAACGATTGTGCGAAAAAGCTGAAAAAAGCAGGTCCGCAACTAACGATATCCGAGCTAACTCTTGTAATGTCATTGTTAATGACAACGGGTGTCGAAATCTTTCTTGCTAGTTCATGTAAATAGCTCTTCCACTTTGGCAAACAAGCTTTACTATAGCTTAATAGAGAAACTCCAGAGCAAGCTCGATTAGTGATACTTGGGATAAACCGCGCGCATGAACAAGGAACTTCATGTTCAAGCTGAGCGACCGAGAGTGGACTTGTAATAGAAACAAGTAGTTGGTCTTTGTTTATATATGGTTTAATGACCTGTAATAGGGTGTGAATTTGTAAAGGTTTTACACATATGAAGATGACATCTGCTCGTTTTGCTATATCTACAGCTGTTTCGGTGACTTCGATACAGGCGTATTTTTCTTTCAGAGCTAAAGCTTTGGAGAGTGTGCGATTTGTAATAAGTAGATTGGCAGGCTCCAATGTCTTGGTTTCCAGCCATGCTTCGATTAAGATCGTCCCCATGTTTCCAGTTCCTATGACACCGATTTTCATACTTTCAACTCCCCTCACGTAAAGCGGAACCACTTCTAAACACTATGTAAAATCTGCCTGTATTATTCCGAATATTCATTTTTATAAGGAGAGATAACCTATGGATCTGTTCAGAAAAAAGAAAATGGCGGTTATTGCAATTGTCATCTTAATTAGTTTTATAGGTTGTTTGATGTTCTTTTTCTCATCGAAACCGAAGGAAGCAGAGCAAGAAAAGATGTTTATTGAAATGGAGCAACAAGAAGGGCAAGAGGTTGCTCGAGAAATAGACGAGCCAGTCGTTATAAAGGTTGATGTAAAGGGAGCTGTTCAAAGTCCAGGTGTATTTATTGCCGAACCAGGTGATCGAGTAATTGATGTGATTGAAGCGGCAGGTGATTTTAAGAAAGACGCCGATTTAGATAAGGTAAATCTTGCCCAGCTCGTAGAAGATCAAATGGTGATTTATGTACCTAGTATAGGAGAAGAGGATATAGATTTACCAGGGAGCATAGATGTAATGGGCGGGGGAGCGAAAACAGTGTCAGGTAATGGGGGAACGGATGGTAATAAAGTAAACTTAAATACAGCCACGAAGGAAGAACTAGAGACATTGTCGGGTATCGGTCCAGCAAAATCAACAGCCATTATTGAATATCGAGAAAAGACGGGGAAGTTTGAACAAATTGAAGACTTAAAAAATATTTCAGGAATCGGGGATAAAACATTTGAAAAACTACAAGATTCGATTACTGTCAAGTAAATGGACTACCCAAATAGACGGGAAGAGAGTAAAATTGAGAGAAAAGATAGTTGGTTAAGGGGAGAACATCATGAATCGAATTAGTTGGGATCAATATTTTATGGCACAAAGTCATTTATTAGCGTTAAGAAGCACATGTACTCGATTAGCGGTTGGCGCAACAATTGTTCGAGATAATCGCATTATTGCGGGAGGTTATAATGGTTCTATTGCTGGTGGGACACATTGTATTGATGATGGCTGTTATGTAATTGATAACCACTGTGTGCGTACGATTCACGCAGAAATGAACGCGATTATTCAATGTGCGAAATTTGGGGTACCGACAGCAAACGCTGAAATTTATGTCACACATTTTCCTTGTTTACAATGCTGTAAGTCGATTATTCAAGCGGGTATTCAAGCTGTTTATTATGCCGAAGATTATAAAAATCACCCATATGCGATTGAATTATTTGAACAAGCGGGCGTGAAGATGGAAAAAGTTAAAATGATTCAGCCGATTGATGTATACGGCAAACAAAAACAGGACTTTGTCCATTCTCTATTACAGCAATTAGAAGCAACGGGTGTTGACCAAGAAGAGCTGAGCAAGCTGCAACAAAAAGCGTACCAATTATTTAATGATTAAATAGGAGGTTTGCATGCCGACACACATCCTCTTTTTAGCCGTTTCTGCCACTTTAGGCGTTGCGGCTCATTCTTCTTTTCAAGTGAGGTTTATCCTCTATATTCTCCTCTTTTTCTGTTTTCTTTGCTATCGTTTTAACGGACAGTTAAACATTTTATTGGTGAACGGAGTCACCTTGTTAGTATTTTACATGGCAGCCTACTTATCAGATGTGTACCATCAAACAGGATATACAGGCGAGGAGTCAAGCTTCGAGATTACGTTTAGTACCCAGCCGAGTGTAGACGGTAATCTGTTAAAAGCCGCTGTGACGACCAGTACAAAGGAAATTCTCCAGTTACGTTATACCATTCCCTCTGAAACGGAAAAGAAAGCGATTGAAACTAATCTGCAAATTGGTTTGATTTGTCCTGCAACCGGGTCATTACTTGAGCCAGAGCAAAATCGAAATGAAAATAGCTTTAATTATAAACGTTATTTACAACAACAGCATATTTATTGGATTTTAAAAACGAATTCTATTGTTTGGGCAGATTGTCGTGTAGGAAAAAAATCGATTGTTACAACATTTCAACAGGTGCGGCAAGCGGGCATTACTTATGTGAATGTCCATTTTCCATCTGAAGCGGGCAGCTTTGTTAATGCTCTTTTATTTGGAGATCAAACGTATATTGATGAAGAGGTATTAACGAATTATCAACGACTTGGAATTGTTCATCTGCTTGCGATATCTGGTTTGCATGTCAGCTTTTTAACAGGGCTGCTGTTTTATGGAGGGATTCGAATTGGCATAACTCGTGAGAAAATGATGATGGTCATTCTAGTATGTTTACCCATGTATGCGATTTTATCTGGAGCAGCTCCTTCTGTGTTACGAGCTTGTTGTATGGCTATGTTATTTTTTTTGCTCCTTTTGTGGAAAAAGAAGGTGTCAGCTAGTGGAACGATTGGAGTTGTTTATTTACTGCTGTTATTCGTTCAGCCTTCTATGCTCTATAATATCGGCTTTCAGCTTTCATTTGCTGTAACTTTAGCCATTATTATCTCGCTTACGATTGTTCAAAGCTATCCGCAAAAAACGATGCAGCTTCTTATTGTTAGTATTGTGTGTCAATTAGCAGCTGTCCCTATTTTACTCTATCACTTTTATGAAGTGTCTGTCCTAGGGGTATTGTTGAATGTGCTTTATGTTCCTTTGTATTCCGCCTTTTTGCTCCCCTTTTCTTTAGTTGCTTTTTTTACACATCTTATTTTCCCCTCCATTGGTCAACTGATGATAGCCTTATTAGACCAAATTTTTCTTCTCTGTAATGAGTTGGCTGCTTGTATCTCTCGTTTACCACTGGCGTCGATTGTTTTTGGAAAACCTTTTCCTATTATTATGCTGCTGCTCGTTTTCGTCATTATTTCCTTATTTATTCAATGGGAATCCGCTTCTTTATTTAAAAAGAAAATATCGATAGTGGTTTTAGTATGTATTTTATTCTTTCAATATCATATTCAGAAACTGAATCCTTATGGTGAAGCTGTATTTATTGATATTGGTCAAGGTGATGCAATCTTGATTAAGCTTCCATTTAACCAAGGTAATTATTTAATTGATACAGGTGGAGCGATTACGTTCTCGGTGGCAGAATGGCAAAAGAAGCGTAAAACATATAACACGGGCGAAGATGTTATTCTTCCGTTTTTGAAAAGTAAAGGGATTCATGAAATCGATAAGCTGATTTTAACCCATCCTGATGCCGATCATATTGGAGGTGCAGCAGAAATAATTGAACATTTTAACGTGAAGGAGGTAGTAATTGGAGAGGGCAGTGAGAGGATGTATCGGGATAAGGAATGGATTAAATGGGCGTTAGCCAAACATATTCCGATTTCTACAGTGAAAAGGGGGGATAGTTGGTCGGTTGCTGGTGCTCAATTTTATATTTTACACCCTTATCAAAAGGCCGAAGATGTGAATGAATCGTCTATTGTATTAGCTGCCAAAATGGGCGGGTTAACGTGGTTACTGACGGGAGATGCAGGGGAGGATACGGAACAAGAGCTATTGAGGGCTTTTCCAGGGCTTCGAGTGGATATTTTAAAAGCAGGTCATCATGGTAGTAAAACATCTTCATCAAAAGTTTTTTTGGAGAAGGTTCAACCAAAAGTGGCGATTATTTCAGCAGGGAAAGGGAATCGGTACGGACATCCGCACCATCAAGTAATAGAGGAGATGGAAGCATTACACGCGACGATACTGCGAACAGATCAAAAGGGCGCTATATCTTATAAATATCGTCATGAATCAGGAACCTTTCAAACCGTCTTGCCATAGGATGTATCGAGCTGTTCTAACAGAAGAGCAGGCGGGGTCAGCTATAAAAAAGAGACTGCCAGTGCAGCCTCCGCATCATGATTCGAGTGTGCTAGGAGAATACTTAAGATCCGATGGCTTGGATAACAACAGCAATGATGAACATAGTAGCAAAAAATCCAAATGAAACAACGAAACCGATTGCAGAATCAGCTACATCGTCCGTTTTTGATTGGACGTCCTTTTCAAATTCGTTCATTGTCCATCCCTCCCATTTATGGTAATAGTATAAAACATTTCCAAAAATAAATCTACATGACACAATCTCGATTTCCTATACTGACAAGAGTTGTCACAAATAGTTTGAATGTGTACGGTCAAAATAAATGTACAAACAAGACAGCTTCACCTTTCGCTTTAACCGCTGGATAGGAAAGTAACCCGGGCCTTTCTTAACAGCGTTAATATAGATTGGGCAAACGGCTCTGATGGCAGAGCCGTTCCCTTATAGCTTGTCAAATCGCTCTTTCAGCTATACCATAAGGATAGAATACATAGAAAAGCGGAATGCCTTGTCAGCTAGGCGTTAGAGCTAGATATAGAAAAGCGAGGACGAGTTCTATTGGTATTAGACGTTTGGAAGAATATAAAAAAAGGGCAATTTTCTCCTGTTTACCTTCTGTATGGAACAGAGGCGTATTTAATAAATGAAACGAAGCAATTATTGCTTGAACACGCATTGCATGAGGATGAGATTGATTTCAACTTTTCACAATTTGATTTGGAGGAAACGCCGATAGAAACAGCTCTTGAGGATGTAGAGACGCTCCCCTTTATGGGAGAGAGGCGTCTTGTTTTCATGCAAAATCCTTTTTTTCTTACAGCAGAAAAGACAAAGTCTAAAGTGGAGCATAACGTGAAGCGGTTAGAGGCCTATTTAGCAGACCCTGCTCCTTATTCCATTGTTGTTTTTACAGCACCGTATGAAAAACTTGATGAACGGAAGAAAGTCACGAAAGAATTAAAGCGGAAAGCAACTGTTGTAGAGGCAAAAAAATTAAACGAACATGAATTAAAAAAATGGATTCGGGAACGAACAATTGCAGCTCATGTTGAAATGGAAGAAGCGGCAATTGAACGATTGCTAGAGCTCGCAGGAACAAACTTAATGATGCTTACGAATGAAATTGATAAATTAGTACTATATGTGGAAGGGACGAATCGAATTAACCAAGATATTGTTGAGGAATTAGTCGCTAAATCGTTAGAACAAAATATTTTTACCCTTGTGGATTCAGTGCTGCAGCGAAATGTAGAACGCATGATGACAATTTACCGTGACTTAATGAGACAAAATGAGGAACCGATTAAAATTTTAAGTGTGATGGCTGGACAAGTTCGTTTGATGTATCAAGTAAAAGAGCTTTCACGCCAAGGGTACAGTCAGCAAAAAATAGCGGCTGTATTAAAGGTACATCCGTTTCGGGTAAAATTAGCGCAAGAAAAAGTCAATCAATTTCATGAGGGAGAGTTATTACAGTTGATTCGGGAGCTTGCTGATGCGGATTATAAGATGAAAACGGGGCAGGGAGATAAAGTCATGACACTGGAACTATTGCTCTTAAAAATGAAAAGGTAATGAATTATTATGATTTTTTTATATAGGATACTAGCGATGTGCGGCTCATTTTAGTACGGCTGAAATGAGCCGCACATCGCTTGATTTGGGTTTGCAAAGAAAAAAGCACCTTGATATTCAAGGTGCTTTAATTTCTTATTTCATTACGCGTTTAGAGCGTTAAGTCTTTTCGCTAAACGAGATTTTTTACGGGCTGCCGCATTTTTATGGATTAATCCTTTAGATGCAGCTTTATCTAATTTCTTAGACGCCGTTAATAAAGCTTCTTTAGCAGCTTCAACGCTTTCACCAGCTAGTGCAACTTCAGCAGTTTTCACAGCAGTACGCATAGTAGATTTTACTGTAGCGTTATGAGCGCGGTTTTTATCGTTTACTTTTACGCGTTTAATAGCAGATTTAATGTTTGGCATTCCGTTCACCTCCTACACAGAAATCGAGATTATATGAACTCGACTTTTCAAATCCATACCAAATAGCACAAGTGATATTGTATCAGAATGTACTACATTATGCAATACTCAGATTGAGAATCGAAAAGGAATTATAGTATCCAAAAAGATTTATCTCGTTATACATGATTGTACCAAAAAAATGAATAATACAAAAGATAAATCGGGCACAATGTTTATAGAGATGATGGAAAATACTAGAGTGAATACAGCAATACGAGGAGGAAGTCATGAAAAATGAACTAGATTTAAGTCAATACAGTGTGCGAACAGATTTAGCAATTGAAGCCCGTGAACTAGCGCTTGAACATAAAGGGGTTGAAGGAGAAAGAAATATTTCGCAAATAGAAGGCGTCATTATTAAGGAAAGAGAAATTGATGATATAAAAGTGGCATTAGTAGAAGTGACAGAAGCAGGGGAGAAGGAAATTGGTAAGAAAAAGGGGAGTTATTTAACAATTGAAGTACAAGGTATTCGTGAGCAAAATACAGAAGTTCAACAAAAGGTTGAAAAAGTATTAGCAACTGAATTTTCTCATTTTTTAACAAGGAATAATATTTCGAAGGAGAGCAGCTGTCTAGTTGTAGGGCTTGGAAATTGGAATGTGACGCCGGATGCACTGGGGCCGGCAGTTGTTGAGAATCTAGTAATAACGCGGCATTTATTTGAGTTGCAGCCGCATGCCGTAGAGGAAGGTTTTCGTTCAGTCAGCGCAATTTCTCCAGGGGTTATGGGGATTACAGGCATTGAAACGAGCGATATTATTCTGGGTGTGATTGAAAAAAGTAAGCCTGACTTTCTCATTGTTATTGATGCACTAGCAGCTCGTTCTATTGAAAGAGTAAACTCAACAATTCAAATTTCAGATACTGGCATTCATCCTGGATCCGGTGTAGGTAATAAGCGGAAAGAATTGAGTCAGGAAACACTTGGTATTCCTGTCATTGCAATCGGCATTCCAACTGTGGTCGATGCCGTTTCTATTACGAGCGATGCAATTGATTTTATTTTAAAGCATTTTGGCAAAGAGTTAAAAGAGGGAGATCGTCCATCCCGTTCGCTTGCACCAGCGGGTTTTAGCTTTGGTAAACGAAAGAAACTGACGGAGGAAGATTTACCAGGCGAACAAGAACGTCAAACATTTTTAGGGATTGTCGGCGGCCTGTCGGATGAAGAAAAACGAAAGCTTATTTACGAAGTGTTGTCACCTATTGGTCATAATTTAATGGTTACTCCAAAGGAAGTGGATGTATTTATAGAAGATATGGCTAATTTAATTGCCAACGGTTTAAATGCAGCGTTGCATGAATCTGTCAATCAAGACAATGCAGGTTATTATACACGTTGAATTTGCTTTTTTGTCGAACTCCAGGCGCCGTCTGTTCAAGGCCGGCATCGATTGCTTCGGAAGGCAAAGAACATATCTGCCATCCGTGTGCCTTCTGCTTGTTGCCGATAAGCGGGCGCCTTATGCTTTTCTAATCTGCCGAAAAATGGTGTTCTACCCTCTCTAGTAAAATCATATTTATGAAGTAGCAAGCGATAGAGAGGGTGAAAGAATGAAAAGAAGATATTCGACAGAAATCATTACCGTGATTCATGGTTCAACAATTATAAAAAGCTTTCTAATTGTATTTTCCTTGCTTCTTTTTGTATTTTCCTTAAGTGCGGTGATGACTTCGTTAAAGCCGGAATATCGACTATCCTCAAAGTCTGTTCATACTGTCACCAATCAGTTTACGGGTAAAATGCTATTTTCTTTGTTGGCGAATGAGAATCATTACTTTTTTTCGGTGTTACCGAAAGAAAAAGAATCATCAGGTCTTTCTAAGGGCTTGTTAAAACTATCCACGAATATTTCCCTTGACGATCCACGAAGCTTACTTGGACGAGAATTGCCGGGCTTCTCTATTTTTGATAATGAAATTTTAGTAGCAGGTGAAGGAACGGATTATACAAATATGCCGTACGAATCGTCTCCTCCTATTGATGTCTTGAATGAAGAGCGAGATGCGGACTTGCAAAATGTCGATGGAATTAAAGAGCCGCAAGCAGATGCGAAAGAAACACCTGCTCAGACAACTAAAGGTAGAAAGGTTGTTCATATTTATCACAGTCATAATAGAGAATCGTTTTTACCTTATTTAAAAGGAGTTACGGATCCTAATTTAGCCCACCATTCCCAAATTAATATTACGAAGCTGGGGATGAAATTACAGGCCGATTTAGTGGACAAGGGAGTCGGGGCTTACCATGATACAACGGATATTATGGCTAATTTAAATAAAAAGGGGCTGACGTATCCTAAATCCTATCAAGAATCGCGACTAGCCATTCAAGCAGCTAAAGCAGAAAATAAAGATTTAGAATACTTTGTTGATATTCATCGAGATTCCCGCAGAAAGAAAGATACGACCATCACTTTAAAAGGAAAATCGTATGCCAAAATCGCCTTTGTTGTGGGGCGGAACAATCCAAATTATGAAAAAAATGCAGCGCTTGCAACAAAACTTCATAACGCATTGCAAAAAAAATATCCAGGAATCTCTCGAGGAGTTATGAAACAAGGCGGTGCTGGGCATAACGGAGTATATAACCAAGATATTTCTTCAAATGCAATGCTGATTGAAATAGGCGGAGTAGATAATACATTTGAAGAGATGTATTTAACAGTAGATGCTTTTGCGGATGTATTTAGTGAATATTATTGGGAGGCAAAAGCGGTGGATAATGTGAAAGGTGATTCAGAAGCGCAGTAACAGAAAGGAGCTCCACTCATGGTTCGATTTACATTAAAATGTACGTTTGTCCTACTTGTCTTATTTTTAGGTGTCCTAATTGGCATGCAGACAGCAAACGATGGGATTAAGAAAATGAAAGGATACGATGATCCTGCGTTGGCAAGTGCTTTTGAAGTAAATCAATCCGACCAAGGTGAGATGGAGGCATCGGTTCTTGGTGAAAAAGTAACAAGTCATGATTTAGAAAAGAAAAAGGAACGATTAGAAGAAATGAAAGCTTATAATGTCTTTTCTACAATTGGCAAAAAGCTTGGAGACGCTTTAACAAGTTTTGTAAACAGCATAATCGATTTGCTGTAAGGGAGCATAAAAAGAAAATGATATCTAAAAAACGAGCATTCCGCATAAACTGTAGAGATTCAAGCTGAATTCAACAATCCCCCATGTTGAGTTCGGCTTTTTTTAATGACTTTATTATATTTTTAATTCACCATGTTCTATTACACAGATTTATTTAGAGGTAAAGGGGGATTTTATTAGCAACTCGACAAATTTCTTCAAGAAGAGGAGTTGTTGTCACTCTTTTATTGAATCTTGCATTTTCTATTGATATAATTAAAATTAGTGTATTGTGTCGATAAGTAGGAGTGAAACGTTATGAATAGAGAAGAGAAATTAAAAAGACAATCGAAAATTCGTAACTTTTCCATCATTGCTCACATTGACCATGGTAAATCAACTTTGGCGGATCGTATTTTAGAAAAAACGAACGCATTGCAGCAACGCGAGATGAAGAATCAGTTGCTAGATTCTATGGATTTAGAGCGTGAACGGGGAATTACGATTAAATTGAATGCTGTTCAATTAAAATATAGAGCGAAAGATGGCGAAGAGTATATTTTCCATCTAATTGATACACCGGGACATGTCGATTTCACCTATGAGGTATCGCGAAGCCTAGCTGCATGCGAAGGGGCGATTCTTGTTGTGGATGCGGCTCAAGGGATTGAAGCGCAAACGTTAGCGAATGTATATTTGGCGCTCGATAATAATCTTGAAATCCTTCCGGTTATTAATAAAATTGATTTACCAAGTGCTGACCCAGAGCGAGTTCGTAATGAAATTGAAGAAGTGATTGGTTTAGACGCTTCTGATGCGGTACTAGCTTCGGCAAAAGCGGGTATTGGAATTGAAGATATTTTAGAGCAAGTTGTTGAATTAGTTCCACCGCCACAAGGAGATCCTGATGCTCCATTAAAGGCGCTTATTTTTGACTCGTTATTCGATGCGTATCGTGGGGTTGTCGCCTATATTCGAGTTGTTGAAGGCTCTGTTAAAGTGGGCGATAAAATTAAAATGATGTCTACAGGAAAAGAGTTTGACGTAACAGAAGTCGGTGTATTCAGTCCTAAAACTCAGCTTCTTGATGAGTTAAACGTTGGGGATGTAGGGTTTTTAACCGCTTCAATTAAAAATGTGAGTGACACAACGGTCGGGGATACAATTACAAGTGCGAAGAATCCGGCGAGTGAACCTTTAGCTGGCTACCGTAAAATGAATCCGATGGTATATTGTGGTTTATATCCAATTGATGCATCGAAATTTAATGATTTACGTGATGCACTAGAAAAATTAGAATTAAATGATTCAGCGCTGCAGTTCGAACCAGAGACATCACAAGCGTTAGGTTTCGGCTTCCGCTGTGGTTTCCTAGGACTTCTTCATATGGAGATTATCCAAGAGCGAATTGAACGTGAATTCAAAATCGATTTGATTACAACAGCACCAAGTGTTATTTATGATGTTATTAAAACAGATGGTACACTGGTGAAAGTGGATAATCCTTCTAATATGCCAGATCCTCAGAAAATCGAGCGTGTGGAAGAGCCGTACGTGAAAGCCACGATGATGGCACCGACAGAGTTTGTAGGAGCTATTATGGAGATTTGTCAAAACAAACGAGGAAACTTCATTGATATGCAATACATTGACGAAACACGTGTAAGCATTCATTATGAAATTCCACTATCGGAAATCGTCTATGACTTCTTCGATCAATTGAAATCGAATACAAGAGGGTACGCGTCATTTGACTATGAGTTAATTGGTTATCAGCCGTCGAAACTTGTGAAGATGGATATTTTATTAAATGGTGAAACAGTTGATGCTCTAAGCTTTATCGTGCATAAAGATTTTGCGTATGAACGCGGTAAGGTAATTGTAGATAAGTTGAAAACGTTAATTCCAAGACAGCAATTTGAAGTGCCGATTCAAGCGGCAATTGGACAAAAAATCATTGCCCGTTCAACAATTAGTGCGATGCGTAAAAACGTATTGGCGAAATGTTACGGTGGGGATATCTCCCGTAAGCGTAAATTGTTAGAAAAGCAAAAAGAAGGTAAAAAGCGGATGAAGCAAGTAGGTTCTGTTGAAGTACCGCAAGAAGCCTTCATGGCTGTATTGAAAATGGATGATACGACTCCAAAAAAATAAATGATAGATAGAAAAAAGAGGATAGATTCGGTTCTAGCCTCTTTTTTCTATCCGAACATGATAAAGGTAGTGAACATAATGATTAAGAGTGCTTATATTCATATTCCGTTTTGTGAGCATATATGCCACTATTGCGACTTTAATAAAGTGTTTTTACAAGGTCAGCCGGTAGATGAATATATACAGATGTTAAAGGAAGAAATGAGGTTTCAGCTTGCGGCATATCCTACAGATGGATTAAAAACGATTTTTGTTGGTGGAGGTACCCCGACGTCACTTAACGAAAAACAGCTAGCGATTCTTTGTGAAACGATTGATGAGATGCTGCCGCTAAACAAACAATTTGGAGAATATACATTTGAAGCAAACCCTGGAGATTTATCAAGAGAGAAGTTGGAGATTTTATATAATGCTGGAGTGAATCGTCTCAGTTTTGGGGTGCAAAGCTTCAATGATCAATTATTGCAGAAAATTGGTCGTACACATCGCGCTGCTGATGTGTATGAAACGATTGAACTGGCTCAAAAAGTGGGATTCTCGAATATTAGTGTCGATTTAATTTATGGATTGCCGGGACAAACGATGGAAGATTTTCAAGATACGCTGAATCGAGCGTTAGCTCTTGATTTACCTCATTATTCTAGCTATTCCTTAATTGTTGAACCCAAGACGGTTTTCTATAATCTAATGCAAAAAGGGAAGTTAAATCTGCCTCCCCAGGAACTTGAGGCATCCATGTATGAGCGAGTGATGGAAGTGATGGAACGTCATGGATTGCATCAATATGAAATTAGTAATTTTGCTAAAACTGGTTTTGAAAGTCAGCATAATTTAACCTATTGGAATAATGCTGAATACTATGGGATTGGTGCGGGTGCACATGGATATACGCAAGGAAAAAGAATAGCCAATTACGGTCCATTAAAGAAGTATATAACACCCCTTCAAGCAGGTAAGCTTCCTGTTTTAGAGGATCATCTTGTTTCATTAGGTGAACAAATGGAAGAGGAAATGTTTTTAGGATTAAGAAAAACAGAAGGTGTTGCACTTAAGCCATTTAAAGAGAAGTATTTTGTCGAAATGGAAGAAGTTTTCTCGCAACCCCTTAAACAGCAAGTGGAGAAAGGGCTGCTCACTATTGAGGATGGCTTCGTCCGGTTGACGAAACAAGGCAGGTTACTTGGGAATGAAGTATTCCAGGCTTTTTTAGAAATTGCTGAAAATTCCTAATCGAATTTATCTCGCTCTAAACGGTTTTTTTCGTTGACATCAATAGCTTCATTTGATAATTTATTAATATATTAGCACTCATTGATGTAGAGTGCTAACAGAGGTGATCATATATGCTAACTGATCGTCAATTATTAATTTTACAAGTAATTATCGAAGATTTTATCCAATCTGCGCAACCAGTTGGGTCGAGAAGTTTGTCGAAAAAAGAAGAAATTTCTTTTAGCTCAGCGACGATTCGCAATGAGATGTCCGACCTTGAGGAACTAGGGTTTATCGAAAAAACACATACGTCTTCAGGGCGTGTGCCATCTGAATTAGGGTACCGTTACTATGTGGATCACCTGCTTTCACCTCAAGCGTTAAAGAAAAATGAGATGCAGTTGTTAAAGTCTGTTTATGCTGGGCGTATTTATGAGCTGGAAAAGGTCGTTCAAAAAGCGGCGAAGATTCTTTCTGAATTAACGAATTATACGGCCATTGTTCTCGGTCCGAAAGTAAAGGATCATAGGCTTAAAAAAATCGAAATTGTTCCTTTGAATTCAGAAACAGCTATTGCCATTATTATTACAGATACAGGGCATGTTGAAAATCAGTTAATTACTTTACCATCATCGATTGATATGAGTGAAATCGAGAAAATGGTTAATATTTTGAATGATCGTTTAACAGGTGCTTCTATGTCTGATTTAAAAGATAAGATTTATAAAGAAGTGGCTGTTTTGCTAAGTCAACATATTCGTAACTATGGAGCACTTGTATCTACCCTTGCGGAGTCTTTAACATCGACAAAGCCTGAAAAGTTATTTTTCGGCGGGAAAACGAATATGTTTCGACAGCCAGAATTCCATGATATTCATAAAATTCATTCGTTGATGTCGATGATTGAGCAAGAACAAGGGTTTTACGAGTTGATTAAACAAAACCCGGCAGGCATTAATGTTAAAATTGGACGTGAGAATCAAATATCGGCTCTTGAGGATTGTAGCTTAATTACAGCAACTTATTCCATTGGAGCGGATCAAGTAGGTACTTTGGCTATTTTAGGGCCAACACGAATGGAATATTCGAGGGTCATATCCTTGCTATCTACGTTTTCTACTGATTTAACTGCTTTGCTTACAAAGTTGTATCAAAAACCATAACAACGGCAATATTGATAGAGGGCAAGAGGGGATTTGTGCCCTCTATGATTGCGCGATTTGAAACATGTAAATACTCTTTTAGGGAGGTGAAATTTGTGACAGAAAACAAAAATAATGAGCAAACGATAGAAAAGGAAACAGCTGAAGAAACAGTCGTTGAGGGGGTTTTTGCTGAAGAGGCAGAACAAACTCCCGAGGAAACGGAAGTAGATGAACTTCAAGCTGCACAACAAAAAATCGCTGAACTAGAAGCTAAGATTGAAGAAATGGATAACCGTTATCTTCGTCTTCAAGCGGATTTTGATAATTCACGCCGTCGTGCCAAGTTAGATATGGAAGCGGCTCAAAAATATAGAGTTCAAAGTCTTGCTACAGATTTACTGCAAGCTCTTGATAACTTTGAAAGAGCGACAAAAATTGAAGCAGACAATGAACAAACAAAGTCTTTACTTCAAGGTGTAGAAATGATTTATAACGGAATTGTTGAAGCGTTGAAAAAAGAAGGCGTTGAGGCGATTGAAGCTGTCGGTCAAGAGTTTGATCCACACTTACACCAAGCTGTTATGCAAGTTCAGGATGAAAACTTTGGTTCTAATATTGTTGTAGAAGAGTTCCAAAAAGGATATAAACTGAAAGACCGCGTCATTCGTCCAGCGATGGTAAAAGTAAACGAATAAACGCTTACATATAGTAGGAGGTAATAAAAATGAGCAAGATTATTGGTATTGACTTAGGTACAACAAACTCATGTGTATCTGTACTCGAAGGTGGAGAACCGAAAGTAATTCCAAACCCAGAAGGTAACCGTACTACTCCATCTGTTGTTTCATTTAAAAATGGTGAAAGACAAGTTGGGGAAGTAGCGAAACGTCAAGCAATTACAAACCCAAATACGATTATCTCTATTAAACGTCATATGGGTACAAACCATAAAGTAACAATTGAAGGAAAAGAATACTCTCCGCAAGAAGTATCTGCAATCATCCTTCAATATTTAAAATCTTATGCAGAAGAGTATCTTGGTGAAAAAGTAACGAAAGCGGTTATTACAGTACCTGCATACTTTAACGATGCTGAGCGCCAAGCAACTAAAGATGCTGGTCAAATTGCTGGTCTTGAGGTAGAACGTATTATTAACGAGCCAACAGCTGCTGCTCTTGCATATGGTTTAGATAAAACGGATGAAGATCAAACCATTCTTGTATTTGACCTTGGTGGCGGTACGTTTGACGTATCTATCATGGAACTTGGCGATGGTGTATTTGAAGTTAAGTCAACTGCCGGTGATAACCGTCTAGGTGGGGATGATTTTGACCAAGTAATTATCGACTACTTAGTAGCTGAATTTAAAAAGGAAAATGGAATCGATCTTTCTCAAGACAAAATGGCTGTTCAACGCTTGAAAGATGCAGCTGAAAAAGCGAAGAAAGATCTTTCTGGTGTAGCTTCTACACAAATTTCATTACCATTCATTACAGCAGGAGAAGCTGGTCCACTTCACTTAGAAGTAACGTTAACTAGAGCGAAATTCGATGAATTATCTGCTGGATTAGTAGAGCGTACAATGGGACCAACTCGTCAAGCATTAAAAGATGCTGGTCTTTCTGCATCTGAAATCGATAAAGTGATTCTTGTTGGTGGATCAACACGTATCCCTGCTGTACAAGAAGCAATCAAAAAAGAATTAGGTCAAGAGCCATCTAAGGGTGTAAACCCTGATGAGGTTGTAGCAATGGGTGCAGCAATTCAAGGTGGTGTGTTAACAGGAGATGTAAAAGACGTTGTTCTTCTTGACGTAACACCACTTTCTCTTGGTATTGAAACAATGGGCGGCGTATTTACAAAATTAATCGATCGTAATACAACAATCCCAACAAGTAAATCACAAGTATTCTCAACAGCTGCTGATAACCAAACAGCTGTAGATATTCATGTACTTCAAGGGGAACGTCCAATGGCGAACGACAACAAAACACTTGGTCGTTTCCAATTAAGTGACATTCCACCAGCACCACGCGGTATTCCGCAAATTGAAGTATCATTTGATATCGACAAAAATGGTATCGTAAGCGTTCGTGCGAAAGATCTTGGTACAAACAAAGAGCAAACAATCACAATCAAATCATCTTCAGGTTTATCTGATGAAGAAATCGAACGTATGGTACGTGAAGCAGAAGAAAATGCTGAAGCCGATCAAAAACGCAAAGAAGAAGTAGAGCTTCGTAACGAAGCAGACCAACTTGTCTTCCAAACAGAAAAAACATTAAAAGACTTGGAAGGAAAAGTGGACGAAGCGGAAGTTGCAAAAGCAAATGAAGCAAAAGATGAATTAAAAGCTGCAATCGAGAAAAACGAATTAGAAGAAATCCGTGCGAAAAAAGACGCGCTTTCTGAAATCGTTCAAAACTTGACAATGAAGCTTTATGAAGAAGCAGCAAAAGCGCAACAAGCAGCTCAAGAGGGCGGAGCACAAGACCCTGCTGATGACAATGTGGTAGATGCTGAATTTACAGAAGTTAAAGATGACGATAAAAAATAATTAAGCTTTACTAAAGGCAATGTATCATTTGCCTAAGTGTACGAAAAAAGTCAAAGTCAGGTTTTCTTGACTTTGGCTTTTTTTGAATCGGAAAAGTGAATGAAGCCGGTTACGCTTTTCTTATTGTCTAGCTCCGGTGGCTAGGCTGTGAAAAAGATAAGAGTCACCAAAAGGCAAAGAACGCCTTTATGGGCCTCTTCCTATTTTCTTCACGAGCTGTTCGAGCCACTTGCGCTTTTCTTATTGCTTTACAGCTTGAATCAGTGATAATATAAAATTTATGTGAAACGAATCGGGAGTGGATAAACTATGAGTAAACGCGATTACTACGAGGTGCTTGGTGTTTCCAAAAGCGCATCGAAAGACGAAATTAAAAAAGCGTATCGAAAACTCTCCAAACAATATCATCCTGATATTAATAAGGAACCAGATGCGGCGGATAAGTTTAAGGAAATTAAGGAAGCTTATGAAGTATTAAGCGATGAACAGAAAAAAGCGCATTATGACCAATTTGGTCATACGGACCCTAATCAAGGCTTTGGAGGTCAGGATTTTGGTGGTTTCGGCGGGTTTGAAGATATTTTTAGCACGTTTTTTGGCGGCGGCGGCGGACGTCGACGTGACCCTAACGCTCCACGTCAAGGAGCCGATTTACAATATACGATGACGTTATCTTTCGAGGAAGCGGCTTTTGGTAAAGAAACGGAAATCGAAATTCCACGTGAAGAAAACTGTGGTACATGTAGCGGTACGGGGGCTAAACCAGGAACGAAAGTTGAGACATGTTCACAATGTCATGGCTCAGGTCAAATTAATGTAGAACAAAACACTGCTTTTGGCCGTGTTGTGAATCGTCGAACATGTAACGTGTGTAGAGGAACAGGTAAACATATTCCAAATAAATGTACGACGTGCAGCGGAACAGGTAAAATTAAAAAACGTAAAAAAATTCAAGTTAAAGTGCCAGCAGGAATCGACGATGGTCAACAACTTCGCGTATCAGGTCAAGGGGAGCCAGGTGTTAACGGCGGTCCAGCGGGTGATTTATATGTTGTCTTCCATGTTCGAGATCATGAATTTTTTGAGCGCGATGGAGACGATATTTACTGCGAAATGCCAATTACATTTGCACAAGCTGCACTAGGTGATGAAATAGAAGTACCGACTTTACATGGTAAGGTGAAATTAAAAGTTCCAGCAGGTACACAAACAGGAACTCGTTTCCGTTTAAAAGGAAAAGGTGTTTCAAATGTAAGAGGGTATGGGCAAGGCGATCAACATGTGGTTATCCTAGTCGTAACACCGAAAAAATTAACAGAAAAACAAAAGCAGCTTCTTCGTGAATTTTCCGAAATTAGCGGTGAATCACCAGATGAACAAGAAGATGGTTTCTTTTCGAAATTAAAAAGGGCCCTTAAAGGCGAGTAATAGAATTGGGAGTTGGTAGATATGAAGTGGTCGGAAATTGCAATCCATACAACAAATGAAGCGGTTGAACCTGTTTCGAATATTCTTCATGAGGCAGGTGCAAGCGGTGTTGTCATTGAAGATCCTCTAGAATTAATCAAAGAACGGGAAAATGTCTTTGGTGAAATCTACCAGCTGAATCCGGCTGATTATCCGGATGAAGGTGTGCTTGTAAAAGCATACTTGCCGGTCAATAGCTTTTTAGGTGAAACAGTTGAAGAGATTAAATTAGCGATTAATAACTTGCTTTTATTTGATATCGATCTTGGTCGAAATGCTATTTCAATTAGTGAAGTAAATGAAGAACAATGGGCAACTGCTTGGAAGAAGTACTATAATCCGGTCAAAATTTCAGAGCGTTTTACGATTGTTCCAACATGGGAAGAATATGAACCAGTAAGCAGTGATGAGCTGATTATCGAACTAGACCCAGGTATGGCCTTTGGTACAGGTACGCACCCAACAACGGTTATGTGTATTCAAGCGTTAGAGCGGACAGTGCAAAAAGGCGATTTAGTAGTTGATGTTGGAACAGGTTCAGGTGTATTAAGTATTGCCGCGGCATTGTTAGAAGCTAAACAAGTTCAGGCACTTGATTTAGATGAGGTAGCGGTTCGTTCTGCGAATATTAATGTGAAATTGAATAAAGTACAAGATCGTGTACATGTTTCACAAGGTAATTTGTTAGATGGAGTAGAAGAACAAGCTGATATTGTCGTTGCCAATATTTTAGCAGAAGTCATTATGCGTTTTACGGATGATGTAGCAAAAGTTGTAAAGCCAGGCGGTTATTTCATTGCCTCGGGAATTATTCAACCTAAGAAAGATGATGTGAAAGCAGCGATTGTAACATCAGGTTTTACGATTGAAGAAACGATTCAAATGGAAGACTGGGTTGCAATTATTGCCAAAAGAAATGCATAATATGAGGAAGTGGCGCTGTAACAGCGCCATTTTCTTAAGGGTTAGAGGTGTTGGAGTGTGCAGCGATATTTCCTTGAAAATAAACAAGTTAATGAGCAGAACATTATGATTACAGGTGATGATTATCATCATATTACACGAGTCATGCGAATGGAGCCTGGTGCAGAAATTATCGTTGTGAATAAAGATGGACAAACAGCTATTGCGGAAATTTCAGAAATTACCAATGATGCAGTCGTTGGAGCTGTTATAGAATGGAAGAATGAAGAAAAGGAATTACCGATTCACGTAACCATCGCGAGCGGTCTGCCAAAAGGGGATAAGCTAGACTATATTGTTCAAAAAGGAACCGAATTAGGTGCCCTAGAGTTTATCCCTTTTATTGCGGCTCGTTCAGTGGTAAAATGGGACAGCAAAAAGGCTAGTAAAAAAATTGAACGCTTGCAAAAGATTGCGAAAGAAGCAGCAGAACAGTCACATCGCTCTGTATTGCCTGCTGTCAAAGAACAAATGACAGTTTCGCAATTGATTCAGTATGCGAAAAACTTTGATTATAAACTTATTGCTTTTGAAGAAGAAGCCAAACGTGGTGAAACAGCCAGGCTTGCGAAAGTATTAACGGAAGCAAAACGAGGACAGTCTATTCTTTTTGTTTTCGGTCCTGAAGGTGGACTGACTACAGAGGAAGTAGAGAAGCTAAGTGAAGCAGGATTTGCTGCTTGCGGTTTAGGTCCAAGAATTTTAAGAACAGAAACAGCACCATTGTATGCTCTTGCTGCTGTTTCTTATCATGTAGAATTATTGAGGTGATGAAAATGTCTTCGGTCGCTTTTCATACATTAGGATGTAAAGTAAACCATTATGAAACAGAAGCCATTTGGCAATTATTTAAATCAGCAGGCTATGAACGGGTTGAGTTTGAAAGCATGGCAGACGTATATGTTATTAACACATGTACGGTTACGAATACAGGGGATAAGAAAAGTCGCCAAGTAATTCGTCGCGCCGTTCGTAAAAATCCAGACGCAGTCATTGCTGTAACAGGCTGTTATGCGCAAACGTCTCCAGCTGAAATTATGGCCATTCCAGGTGTAGATATTGTAGTAGGTACTCAAGATCGTGTGAAGATGCTTGACTATATTGAACAATATAAAGAAGAACGTAAGCCGATTAATGCAGTCGGTAATATTATGAAAAATCGTGTGTACGAAGAATTGGATGTGCCGGCATTCACAGATCGTACACGTGCATCGTTGAAAATTCAAGAGGGCTGCAATAACTTCTGTACATTTTGTATTATTCCTTGGGCGCGCGGTTTAATGCGTTCACGCGATCCAAAAGAAGTTATTCATCAAGCACAACAGCTTGTTAAGGCAGGGTATAAAGAAATCGTCTTAACAGGGATTCATACAGGCGGTTATGGTGAAGATATGAAAGACTATAACTTAGCCATGCTTTTACGTGAATTAGAAGAACAAGTAGAAGGGTTAAAACGTATTCGTATTTCTTCTATTGAAGCAAGTCAAATTACAGATGAAGTAATTGAAGTGTTAGCGAATTCGAAAAAAGTTGTAAACCATTTGCATATTCCGATTCAATCTGGTTCTGATACAGTATTGAAACGAATGAGACGTAAATATACAATGGAATTCTTTGCAGACCGCTTAGTAAAGCTGAAAAAAGCCTTACCTAATCTTGCGGTAACATCTGATGTTATTGTAGGCTTCCCAGGTGAAACAGAAGAAGAGTTTATGGACACATATAACTTTATTAAAGAGCATAAATTTTCTGAGCTTCACGTTTTCCCATATTCAAAGCGAACAGGTACTCCAGCAGCAAGAATGGATAATCAAGTGGATGAAGAAATCAAAAATGAACGAGTACATCGTCTCATAGAGCTTTCGAATCAACTAGCTAAAGAATATGCATCGCAGTTTGAAGGAGAAGTGCTTGAAGTGATTCCTGAAGAACAGCTAGAAAACGGTTTGTTTGAAGGATATACAGACAACTATTTAAAAGTTCAGTTTGAAGCAACAGAAGAAATGGTTGGACAAATTGTGAAAGTGAAAATTACGAAAGCCGGCTATCCATATAATGAAGGACAATTCGTAACAGTTATGAAAGAATTTCCAATTCAACAAGTGGTAAATGGGTAAGACAGCGATTTTTCGCTGTCTTTTTATTAGTAGAGTTTTCTCTGTTTTCATGATTAGCAGCCTCAAGAAAGTTATCTCAATTAAGTGTATATCTTCTAAATAACTGAAGTATGTTATGATAAAAGATAGTATAACAAAGTCTCTTTATTTGAAAGGAGAATCACCTATGACGGTTGAAATAGCCAGTCTTATTGATCATACACTATTAAAAGCAGATGCTACAAAAGAACAAATAGAAGTATTATGTAAAGAAGCAAAAGAATATAAGTTTGCTTCTGTTTGCGTGAATCCTACTTGGGTAAAGTATTCAAGTGAGCTGCTTCAAGGTTCAACTGTAAAGGTATGTACGGTAATTGGCTTTCCATTAGGTGCCAATACGCCGGAAGTAAAGGTTTTTGAAACAGTAAATGCTATTGAAAATGGTGCACAAGAAGTGGACATGGTCATTAATATTGGGGCGTTAAAAGACCAAAATGATGAATTAGTTGAACGTGATATCCGTGCTGTTGTAGATGCGGCGAAAGGCAAAGCGCTAACGAAAGCAATTATTGAAACATCGCTATTAACAAAAGAAGAAAAAGTACGCGCGTGTGAGCTTGCGGTAAAAGCAGGAATCGATTTTGTTAAAACATCGACAGGGTTTTCAACAGGTGGAGCAACTGTTGAGGATGTCGCTTTAATGAGAGCGACTGTAGGGCCTGATATTGGTGTTAAAGCATCAGGCGGCGTTCGGAATACAAAGGATGCTCAGGATGTCATTGCAGCAGGGGCAACGCGTATTGGCGCAAGTGCCGGTGTCGCTATTGTGAATGGATTAACAGCTGAAACGGATTACTAAGTGAGTGTGTTTTTTGAATGTCATATAAAAAAGGAGAAGAGAGTGTTAACGGTCTCTTCTCCTCTTTCTTTTTAACAGGAGATTGTGAAATCTTTGTAAATTGGGGTGAATGTCTCGACCTGAACGTAAGTGTCTAGTCTCCCGATGTCGCAATTTGCTCAGCCAGTGAAGTCAAGAAACAACTGCACCTTAGGGTTTGTGGCTCCTTTTCCAGTTGAAATGTATGCGATGTTATCTGCATTTTAATGGGAAAATAAAAAAAGAACTACTACAAATAAGTAAAGAAATCATAAAGAATTCATTAAAAATCTCAAGATGAATTCTTTAGAATAAATTGTTAACGGTGATGTAAAAATAAAATAAATTTTGCAAAATGTTTAGCAAAAGGAAGTACAATCACAGAGGTTATAACATTAAATAGGACGCTAGCATGAGCAAGCTGTGTTGCTGGATCTGTTGTAAAATAGGCAGCAAGTTGTTCTAATTGATTAACTAATGGAAGAAAGGCAAAAACACCTAAGACATTTAGCCATATATGAGCATAGGCGGTGAAGGATGCTTCTTTACCTGAACCGATGCTGGCCATGTAGCCGGTAATGCATGTACCAATATTCGAGCCGAGCATAATAATAATGGCTGAGGAAACGGATAGCTCCCCGCTTGCTAAAAAGCTCATCGCCATGCCGATAACGGCTGAGCTAGAATGAATGCAAGCTGTTAACACAATCCCCACTAATAAACCGATAATCCAATGCTCCTTCATCTCTATTAGGAGAGTTTGAACAATTGGATAGCTTGCAATCGGTGAAGATAAATATTTAAAGCCGCTCATGGCCGCAAATATGGCACTTAGGCCGATGAAGGCAATTCCGCTGCTTCGTAAGACAAGATGAGGAATACACGTTAAACAGGCTCCACAAATAAGGCCAGGAATGATGAGGGAATCTAGAGAGAATGTTAAAAACTCTGTAATGAAGGTTGAACCAATGTTTGTCCCAAGGATAATGCCGATTGTTTGTGGGAACGTTAAGCTGCCAGCGGATACGAAGCCGACCGTCATGACCATTACAGCGGAACTGCTTTGTAACAATCCGGTAAAGCCGATTCCAGTAAGAAATCCTTTCCACGGTTTATTTGTTAGTTTTAATAAGAGAGCTTGTAAGGCTTCTCCGGATAAGTGGAATAAACCCATTCGAAGTACAGCCATTCCAGCTAAGAAGATTCCAATAAATAAAAGAAATAAAAATAAATTGTACATGCCTCCACCTCCTTATCATGTTATGGCTAAGTAAATGAGGAAATAACTTCTAAATAGGAAAAATTTAAAAAGATGCATAGCGGTCTATTTAAGTTCCGTTGGCGCTTTTGAAATAAGTTTTGTTTTATTGGTTGACCTGTTAAAAATGATATATTATAATTGTTTAGTACATGTATAACATGTTGCGAATATAAGTTAGTGTGTTGTTTTCGGAGGGAGGGAAAGAGATGTCTAAAACCGTTGTTCGTAAAAACGAATCGCTTGAAGATGCTCTTCGTCGTTTCAAACGTACTGTATCTAAATCAGGATCGCTTCAGGAAGCTAGAAAGCGTGAATTTTATGAAAAGCCAAGCGTAAAACGTAAGAAAAAGTCTGAAGCTGCAAGAAAACGTAAATTCTAAGAGAGGGTGGAATGATGAGTCTTCTCGAGCGTTTAAATAATGATATGAAACAAGCGATGAAGAACAAAGAAAAGGACAAACTCTCTGTTATTCGCATGTTAAAAGCTTCGCTTCAAAATGAAGCGTTAAAGCTAAGACAAGAATTAACAGAAGAAGAAGAATTGACAGTGCTCTCTCGCGAATTAAAACAACGCAAAGACTCCCTCAATGAGTTTGCAAATGCAGATCGTACCGATCTCGTGGATAAAATCCGTATCGAAATAGGTTACGTTGAGGCATATATGCCGGAGCAACTTTCAGCAGAAGAAATATCTTCAATTGTTAAACAAACAATTGAAGAAGTAAATGCCACATCTAAAGCAGATATGGGGAGAGTTATGAGTGCTTTAATGCCTAAAGTAAAAGGCAAAGCAGATGGTTCTCTGGTTAATAAATTAGTACAACAACATCTATCTTAAACTCAAAACCTAAGCCGCAGGCGTATGCCTGTGGTTTTTTGCTGTATATAGGCCAAACTTGAGGAACGCTTCTTTAAAGAAATTCTTCTGATTTGTTTGGTGATCTCGAAAAACTTTATATTTTGAAACTTTATCTGAAACTTTTTTAAAAGTGAATCGTACTGTTAAGTATAGAAATTTAAAAAACGGGAAAGGAGGAGTCTCGTTGAGAAGTTGGCGTGTTGTTTTTCTTTTTTGTCTTATGATATTTTTACTAGTGCCCTTTGCATCTGCAAAAGATAAGGTCGTGTATGTTGTGCCAGTGGAAGCAACCGTTGAGAAAGGCTTGGCTGCTTTTTTAGAGAGAGCTTTAGATACAGCGGAGTCAGCTCAGGCGGATCTTGTTATTTTTGAAGTGAATACGCCAGGTGGTGCGGTCGATGCTGCTGGGAAAATTGCAAAATTATTAACAGATACATCAGTCAAGACGGTTGCTTATGTGAATAATCGTGCTTTATCTGCTGGGGCGTATATCTCGCTAAGTGCGGATGAAATTTATATGGTGCCAAGTGCGACAATGGGGTCAGCTGCTGTGATTGATTCAGCTGGGAATGCAGCGGACAAGAAAGCGCAATCATATTGGTTAGCGGCTATGGCTACAGCTGCTGAACAAAATGGACGCGACCCAATCTATGCAAAAGCGATGGCGGACGAAAATATTGATTTGCCGGAGTATGGAGCCGAGAAGGGAAAACTGTTAACCTTCACAGCTAAACAAGCAAAAAAGGCTGGATATAGTGAGGGTACGGTTTCAGGGAAAGCGGAACTGTATAGTATACTAGAAATAGAGAATGCAGATATTCGTTCACTTGAAGAAAGTTTCCCCGAAAAGCTTGCTCGTTTTTTAACGAATCCATATGTTATCCCTCTTTTATTAACGCTTGCTGGTATAGGGATTGTGATTGAGATATTTTCTCCAGGATTAATTTTTCCTGGGCTTATAGGTGTACTTTCATTAGTCTTGTTCTTTTATGGACATCTTGTTGCCGGGCTAACAGGTTATGAAACGCTTGTGCTGTTTATACTTGGTATAGTTCTAGTTATATTAGAATTCTTTATTCCAGGAGGGATTGCGGGTTTATTAGGCCTTACTGCGGTTGTTGGAAGCTTATTTTTAGCAGCGAGTGATCCAGTCCATATAACAATTTCGTTGTTAATTGCGCTGACAGTGTCTATTTGTTTATCCATTCTATTAGTAAAGGTGTTTGGAAAAAAGATGAAATTTTTTAGAAAAATGATATTAACTGATTCAACGAACACGGAACAAGGGTATGTAAGTAATCCGAATCGAACAGAATTGATTGGGATGCAAGGGAAAGCGGTAACTGATTTAAGGCCTGCTGGTACGGCAATTGTCAATGAAGAAAGACTAGATGTCGTGTCTGAGGGAAGTTTTATTTTAAAAGGTTCTAGTGTTAAAGTGGTGAAAGTAGAAGGGTCTCGAATTGTCGTTCGAGAAGTTCCGGAAAATTAAAGAACGCAGAGGAGGATGAAATAGTGTTAGGAGCAGATACAATCTTTTTAATCGTGGCTGTTATTGCAATTATTGTGGTATTGGCTGTATTTTTTACATTTGTACCAGTGATGCTTTGGATTTCAGCTTTAGCAGCTGGTGTTAAAGTGAGTATTTTTACATTGATTGGGATGAGGTTGCGTCGCGTTATTCCAAGCCGTGTTGTGAATCCGTTAATTAAAGCACACAAGGCAGGTCTTGGAGTAAAGACGAATCAATTAGAAAGTCATTATTTAGCTGGTGGGAATGTAGACCGAGTCGTGAATGCGTTAATTGCTGCTGAACGTGCAAATATCGTATTGCCTTTTGAACGAGGTGCAGCCATTGATCTTGCAGGCCGTGATGTATTAGAAGCTGTGCAAATGAGCGTTAACCCAAAAGTGATTGAAACGCCATTTATTTCTGGTGTTGCGATGGATGGAATTGAGGTAAAAGCAAAAGCAAGAATTACTGTTCGAGCGAATATTGAGCGCTTAGTCGGTGGTGCTGGTGAAGAAACGATTATTGCCCGTGTTGGTGAAGGGATTGTTTCAACAATCGGTTCATCTGACAATCATAAAAAAGTGTTGGAAAACCCGGATTTAATTTCGAGAACGGTTTTAACTAAAGGGTTAGACGCTGGTACAGCGTTTGAAATCTTATCGATTGATATCGCGGATGTAGATATCGGAAAAAATATCGGGGCGATTCTTCAAACAGACCAAGCGGAGGCGGATAAAAAAATCGCTCAAGCGAAGGCCGAAGAACGTCGTGCGATGGCTGTAGCCTTAGAACAAGAAATGGTTGCTCGGGTTCAGGAAATGAGAGCGAAGGTAGTAGAATCTGAAGCGGAAGTACCGCTTGCGATGGCAGAAGCATTAAAAACAGGAAATCTTGGTGTGATGGATTATATGAATATCCAAAATATCACAGCTGATACAAGCATGCGCGATTCAATTAGCAATATTTCTAAAGATCAAAAAGAAACATAATAGGGGAAATGGAGGAGTGTAAATGTTCGAGTTTTTATTCGAGAATCCATTTCTACTGATTATTTTAATTGGTATCCTCTCTTCGATGTTTAAGAAAAAGAAAGAGCCGAATCGAACTTCACCGCGTCAACCTGAAGCACCGAAGAAGAAGTGGCAAGAAGTGATTCAAGAGATACAGGAAGAGAAGCCAACTGCAAAGCCTATTCAAGAAGCAAAGCCAGTTCAGTCTACTGAATCTGTAGAAATACAGGAAGAAGATGAAAGAAGAATTGCTGACTTAAAGCGTCTGCAACAGGCATATGAGGAACAACAGAAGCGAGAAAGGGAATCCGAAACGGCTATTTCTACACCGTCTATTGCTTCTGCTGCTGCGAAGGTCATTTCAGATAATCGAAGCCCTGTGTATCATAAGGAGCTTTCATTTGGGAAACAAGAATTAATCAATGGTATTATTATGTCTGAGGTGCTTGGGCCCCCAAGAGCGACGCGAAGCTTGCGTCAATCTCGTCGTTAGTAATTTTTAAGCTTATGATACTGTTGATTTTTGGCTCATTTAATTAACAGGCATGATTACAATTGAATGGAAGTGGTCTCGGTGAGGTGGAGTTTAAACCTCGCCTTTTCCATTTTTATCAAAAAATAGGCAGGAATCCTCCTCCTCAACGAAACGTAGTGGAGTAGGTGGGGGTAGTTCAATGCAAAAGAATACAGACCGCTTGAAGAGTCCCTTAGCTTGCTTCATATTCCTAACTCTACAATAGAATGAGCATTTGTTATATTTGATTTCCTCATTGCTTCAACTGTAGTAATTTCTCCTGCTCTCCATTGTTTATAAGCCTGCTTAAATTCAGATGTAATAGGGTCCTCTTTAATAGGTTCAATATTAATGTGTGAGAAATCATTGACTAATGACTTATAAATGCTTTATTGAAAATCGAGAGGATATACGTCTCAAATCCAATGATGTTAGAGTATAATGCATAAGCCTAGAGTACATAATTAGGGGAAAGAGAAAAAGGAGGAAGGGATTTTGGCTTTAACCAATCCTTTAAGTGCATCAGAGGTGGGTACACTTTGGCTCACCTACGAAGAGAAAACCCTTATTATGAGAATATTAGAATACTTTATCGAGAAATCAGACGAACAAGAAGGTAGGAATCTTTTGGGAGGCTTATGGCAAGAACTTAATTTTTATGTTTTAGAAATGGAAAAACTATTTGAAGAACAAGGAATTGTAAAACCTATAGGGTTTACAAAAGGGGATGTGAACCTAGACGCACCAAAATTATACGACAATGGATTTGACATTATGTTTCTTCGGATTTTAAAAGAAGTTAGCATGGCTATGTATACAATGAATATGAATATGGCTTATAACAACCAAGTAATGGCTATTTATGAAGGTCTAACGGTAGTTACTCAAAAAATTTATAAGCTAGCTACCCTTTATTTGCTTCAAAAAGGGATTCTCTCTCTTCCACCCAAAGTGACGATGCCAAAATCAGTTGAATTTATTAAAAACAAAAGTTATATGAGTGGATTTAATCCATTTGGTCACAAAAGACCTTTGAATACGCTTGAAATTGGTATTCTTCATCAAGCAATAGAGTCAAATAATATTGGAATGCAGCTAATTACTGGTTTTGCCCAATGTGCAGAGAACAAAGATGTTAAACGATATTTTGTAAAAGGAATTGACCTTTGTAAGAAACAAATCAAAATAGTTGAGGATATTCTTTTAGAGAGTGATGTTCATTTTTCTGCTACATCTGGAAGCATGGTAACCACTTCAACAGTCGCTCCATTTTCAGATAAACTTATGATGCACTGTATCTTCCTTCTCAATGGATTCAGTATTGTAGGAAATAGTTTTGGGACATTTTTTACTTTAAGAAATGATATAAGCATGAAAACTACATTAATCGCCAAAGATATATTTTTATACGGACAAGAAGGAATTGAAATTAAGATTAAACATGGATGGTTTGAAGAGCCGCCACAAATGGAAGATAGAACTGGAATAATAGAACAGTAATCTTTTCGTCTTTTGGGGAACAATACATATAGTGTTATCTTTAACGCTAAATTCGAATGTGGAGGGATATATTTTGAATACTTCACTTAAAAGCTTATTATCAATTTTGCTTTCTTTATTGATTAAAGCTTTCTTTTTAATCAATAAGATAAATGCCAAGTTAAAACCCTCATTAAGAATGCCGATTTTAGCATAGGCATTAAGTGTTCTCAGAATTGTCTAATTCCACATTGTTTTGAGAAGGTAAGCGATAATCGTGGCTTACCTTCTTGTTAATGCTATCATCTTTTCAATTCAGCTTTTTATTAAATGAGCGGGGCTTCAGCTAAATGGATGTTTTAATTTCCGTTTAATGATTTCAAGCTTCTTGTTCTTTTCTATTGTATATCCAAGCGAAGGGACACCCTGCCCTCATTCACCACGCTTAGCATCTTCACGTTTACCTCTTTTTTAACGTTTAGCAATCAAACGTATTTCTTAAGAAGCTATACACTCCACATAACAAACATCAATCTATCATCATCGTTAAAGTCATAGGACTTCTCCGGTATCAGAATGTAAACGCCATTGTCTGCTAATACCTTTTCCGCATATTGAGTGTAATAATTATCCGTGCTGATACGGTCTGTTGAAATCACAAATGTTTATACATATATTGATAAATAATCTCATACATTTGAGATGAAAGGGGGTTCTTTTTTTATGGCGCGTAAATGGGGGCAACAATTAAAACAGCTCATTGTCAAAAAAGCAGACCTTCCAGAAGATGTCATAATGGACCTTCCACGAATCACGATGATTGGACAATTGCATATTTATATTGAAAACCATCGGGGATTGTTAGCTTTTACTGATCGTGAAGTAAGGCTGATGCTTAAACATGGTCAACTGTTAATTAAAGGCTCAGCCTTTGTTATAAAAACGATTTTACCTGAAGAGATTATGCTCGAAGGTCAGATTGAGCAAGTTCTTTTTATTAATGAATGAGTCCTGGGAGGTACCGATGAAAAACCAATGGACAAACTATTATACAGGCTATGTAAAAGTAAAAGCATTCGGGAGAGGGACAGAACGTTTGATTAATAGCTTAACAAGAAGAGGGCTTCATGTGTGGGATGTCAAGCGCATAGGCACTGAGGCCCTTGTTTTTTATATGGAGATAAGCGATATTCCAAAGCTACGTCAAATCGTTCGCAAAAGTGATTGCAAGGTTACCTTTTTACACGGAAAGGGTGTCCCGTTCTTATGGAAGCGAGTTTTAAAGAATAGTGGTTTTTTAGTAGGCTTATTTGCTTTTTTGTTTTCTATTTTTATTCTCTCTAATATGGTCTGGGGCATTGAAGTCCACAATGCTAAGCCTGAAACGGAGCATGCGATTCGTAAAGAGTTAGAGAGGATGGGCGTGAAAGTAGGAAAGCTGCAGTTCTACCTTGATGATGTGGATACGATTCAGCGTAAACTATCAGATGAAATCGAGGAGTTAACATGGGTTGGTGTGGAATTAAAAGGGACGACCTTTCATTTTCAAGTCGTTGAGAAACAACAACCGAAAAAGGTGGAAGCGACATCGCCACAGCATCTTGTTTCCAAGAAAAAGGCAATCATTACTGAGATGTTTGTTGAAAAAGGAAAATCGATTGTTAAAGTGAATGATTACGTCGGAAAGGGACAACTGCTTGTTTCAGGTATTATCGGTACAGAAGAGAAACCAGAAATTGTGCCAGCAAAAGGCGTTATTAAGGGACAAACATGGTATAAAGCGAAGGTGGAAGTGCCGCTCGAAACGAAATTTTCAGTCTATAATGGTGATGAAAAAACGAAACATTATTTAAAATTTTGGAATGTATCTATCCCGATTTGGGGATTTATAAAACCAGACTATTCGGATTATGAAGAGGAAGTAACGATCCGGCCGTTGTACTTTTTACAGTGGAAATTACCGGTGAGTTATAAAGAGAAGACATGGAGAAGTAAGGAGGAAATAAAGCGAGTCTATACCAAGAAGGAAGCTGTTGCAGAAGGAAAGAAAATGGCAAGGGGTAATCTTGGAAAACGAGTAGAAGAGGATGCGGAAATCATTGGCGAAAAAATTTTGCATGAATCGATAGAGAATGGTAAAGTTAAATTATCGATACATTACCAAGTTATAGAAGATATAGCGACAGGACAATCAATCATTCAAGGAGACTAACGAATGTCAGAAGATGTAAAAGTATTAAACTTAGAACTTGAATCAACGAATGAAGCTTATGCTCTATTAGGGAATGCTGATTCGAATGTAAAAGTACTCGAAGAGGAGCTGCACGTTTCTGTCATCACACGCGGTGAAGCAATCTGTGTGGCAGGGAGCCTTGAAGAAGCTGAAATGGCTCAGGATATTTTAAAGGCGCTGTTATCTGTTGTACGTAAAGGAATCACTATTAACTCTCGTGATGTTGTATATGCGATTGAACTGGCTAAAAAAGGAACATTAGAGTATTTTCGTGATTTATATGAAGAAGAAATAGCGAAGACAGCAAGAGGGAAATCGATCCGTGTTAAAACAATTGGTCAAAGACATTATATCCAAGCGATTAAAAGACAAGATTTAGTGTTTGGCATCGGTCCTGCGGGAACGGGAAAAACGTATCTTGCTGTTGTGATGGCTATCAATGCATTAAAAGACGGACGGGTTAAGCGAATTATTTTAACAAGGCCAGCTGTTGAAGCTGGGGAAAGCTTAGGCTTCTTACCAGGCGATTTAAAGGAGAAAGTTGATCCGTATTTACGTCCATTATATGATGCTCTGCATGACTTATTAGGAGTAGAGCAAACGCAAAGAATGATTGAACGAGGTACAATTGAAATTGCGCCGCTTGCCTATATGCGTGGACGTACATTAGATGATGCATTTGTCATTTTGGACGAAGCGCAAAATACAACAGAAGCGCAAATGAAAATGTTTTTAACTCGTCTTGGCTTTGGTTCTAAAATGATTATTACAGGTGATCGAAGTCAAATTGATTTACCAAAAGGTATAAAATCCGGTTTGATTCGGGTAGAAGAGATTTTAAAAAATGTTAAAGGTTTAACTTTTATATATTTAGAGCAAAGTGATGTAGTGAGGCACCCGCTTGTTGCACGAATTATTACCGCATACGAGCAGGCGAATGAATAGACCAAAGCAATCCGCCATGTGAAACTGGCGGATTTTTTAAACGAAGGTGAAACTTTGATGAAAAACTGTTATCATTTTACATAACTTATTACTTCATTATGAATCCGCACATCAAAAGTATGTTTTTTCTTGAAAGGAGAGTCTTCTTTGAGTCAGATTCAGAAGTTTTTTGCAAAATTAAAAGAGCTAATGGTCCATCGGCTGTTTCAAGTGTTATTATTTATTGTGGTTGGTACGTTTGCTTATGCATTAATGTATTCTAATGTGAAACCTGAGAAGATTCATATCGAGCTTTTTAAACCAGCTGAACAAACAATTCGTGCGACTAAAACGGTTGAAGATACATATAAAACAGAACAAGAAAAAGAAGAAGTTTTAAAGCAAGTGGCTGATGTATATACCCTGAAAAAAGAGTATGCCAAGAATAAGGTTGATTTAATTGCTTCGATTTTTGACTCGGCGATTGAAGTGCATGAGGAAACGAGCGAAGAGGCATTACAGGAAGACGAGAAAGCTATTGCTAAGACGGATGCACAGAAGGTTTCCATTTTAAAAGAAAAGCTGACAGATGAAGTGAATAAAGACATTGAGGAATCTGTTTTTTTAGCATTAGTTCAAGCAGATGAGGACGAATTAAACATTACAAAAGATTTAACGATTACAGCTGTTAATAATGTGATGAGTTCAAGAATTGCAGCGGGCGATGTAGAGAATGCCAAAAAACGAGCTGAAGAGGAATTGCGCTATACAAGTATTAGCAATGATATGAAGAAGGCTGCTATTTCGTTAGCTCGTTCGGCTATTATTCAAAATGTATTTTTTGATAACGAAAAAACGGAAGAACAGCGAACAAAAGCGGTTGAAAATGTGGAGCCGGTGCGTATTCTTCAAGGGCAAGTTATTGTAAAGGAAGAACAGCTTGTTGATCGTGAAATTTATCGTCAACTTGAATTAGCTGGGTTTTTAAATACGGAAAAAACGATATATCCATATCTGGGTTTATTATTATTTATTGTGCTAACTTTGATAGCCTTTTATTATTTCTTTTATTCTTCCGCTTCAAAGAAGGAACAGCAGCATAATCAGCTGTTGATTTTTAGTCTTGTCTTTGTCATCGCTTTATCGATGATGAAAATCTTTAGTATACTTGCTGATTTTCAACATGCGGATTTAGTGTATTTCTTTCCGGGAGCAATGGCAGCGATGATTAGTAAAATGCTCTTAAATGATCGTTTGTCTGTAGCAATGACGCTTTTACTAAGTTCATATGGAACGATTGTTTTTAATGGAGAAACTCCGAGTAATTTAGATTATTCGATGGGATTATACATTATGTTTAGCGGTTTCGCCGCGATTATTATTTTATCTCGTGATAATTTTAAAACAAAAGTGTTATCAGCAGGTAGTCTATTGTCGTTAGTGAATGTGGCGTTTTTATTCTCCTTGTTATTTATTATGGATGGGCATTATTCAAAAATGGAGTATGTATATTATAGTATTGCAGCCATTGTATCTGGCCTTAGTTCAGCTGTTTTAACGATGGGGCTGTTACCATTTTTTGAAGCCGGCTTCGGTGTATTATCGACAATTAAGTTACTAGAGTTATCTAATCCTAATCATCCATTGCTTCGAAAGATTTTGACGGAATCACCGGGAACCTACCATCATAGCGTTATGGTAGCTAATTTGGCGGAGTCTGCTTGTGAAGCAATTGGGGCGAACGGTTTACTTGCCCGGGTAGGTTGTTACTATCACGATATTGGTAAAACAAAACGACCTCAGTTCTTTATTGAAAATCAAATCACGGGAAGCAATCCGCATGATCAGTTGCCGCCGAGAACAAGCAGGGATATTATTATTGCGCATGCAAGTGATGGCGGTGATTTGTTGCGAAAGCATAAGTTTCCTAAGGAAATTATTGATATTGCCGAACAGCATCATGGTACAACTTTATTAAAGTTCTTTTATTATAAAGCGTTAAAACAAGATGAGACAGTACAGGAATCAGAGTATCGTTATCCCGGCCCGAAAGCGCAAACGAAGGAAGTCGCCGTGATTGGCATTGCCGACAGCGTGGAGGCTGCCGTAAGGTCGATGCAGCAGCCGACTCCGGAAAAGATTGAAGAGCTCGTTATTCAAATTATTAATGATCGTATTCAAGATCACCAATTTGATGAATGTGATATTACGATGAAGGAGTTAAGTATTGTGAAATCTTCACTCTGTGAATCGTTAAATGGGATTTTTCATTCGCGCATTGAGTATCCTGAGTTTAATAAATTAGAACAGAAGGTGGAAGCATGAGATTAGAGCTTGATTTTATCGATGAAACAAATGAAATTTCCGAAGAAGTGCAAAAGCTGGTAGAAAGTGTTTTGCAGTTTGCCGCTGAAAAGGAAGATATTGAGGAGGGGACAGAGCTTTCCGTTACGTTTGTCGATAATGCTAGAATCCAGGAAATTAATAAAGAGTACCGTAATAAAGATGCAGCAACGGATGTCATTTCTTTTGCACTTGAAGAAATGGGAGAAGAAGAGATTGAAATTATTGGTGCGGATATGCCTAGGGTTCTTGGAGATATTATTATCTCTATTGAGCGTACGAAAGAGCAGGCGGAGGAGTACGGGCATTCTTTTGATCGCGAACTAGGCTTTTTAGCTTTGCATGGCTTTTTGCATTTGCTCGGCTATGATCATATGACCGAAAGTGATGAGCGGGTCATGTTTACAAAACAAAAGGATATCCTAGATGAGTACGGGCTATCGAGAGAAGCGTAAATATCCTTTCGTCAAGAGCTTTTATTTTGCTCTAAGAGGGATTTGGGAAGGTGTTAAAACAGAGCGAAACATTCGAATTCATAGTATGATGACAGTAGTGGTCATTTTATTGGGAGCGTATGTTTCACTTAATTGGATAGAATGGCTCTTTGTTCTGATTGCCGTTACGGGGACTATTGTGCTTGAACTAGTCAATTCGGCGCTTGAACGAGTAGTCGATTTAGTGACAGAAGAGTATCATCCGCTAGCACGTCAAGCAAAGGATATGGCAGCCGGGGCTGTCTTATTATATGCTATATTCTCTGTGATTGTTGGAATTGTCATCTTTTTGCCGAAGCTGATTAGTACGTAAATATTTATTGGAAGGATGATGTTAGATGAATCAGCAACAATTAATAGAAGAAGCAAAATTAGCAAGAGAGAAGGCCTATGTGCCATACTCCAAATTCAAGGTAGGTGCGGCTGTTTTAACGAAAGATGGAAAAGTTTATCATGGGTGTAATATTGAAAATGCAGCTTATAGCATGTGCAATTGTGGGGAAAGAACGGCTTTATTCAGTGCGTATGGTCATGGAGACCGCGAGTTTCAAATGCTTGCGGTTGTAGCGGATACGGATAGACCTGTGTCTCCTTGTGGGGCATGCAGACAAGTTATTGCGGAACTTTGTGATAAAGATATGAAAGTACTATTAACGAATTTAAAAGGCGATGTGAAGGAAATAACGGTTGAAGCCTTACTTCCAGGCGCTTTTTCAGCGGAGGATTTACATGAATAAATTATTTGATGATAGACAAGTGCAAGGTCATAAATCGGGATTTATCTCGATTATTGGTCGACCGAATGTAGGGAAGAGTACGTTTTTGAATCGCGTTATTGGGCAAAAAATTGCCATTATGAGTGATAAGCCCCAAACAACGAGAAACAAAGTACAAGGTGTATTAACATTGAATGATTCCCAAATGATTTTTATAGATACGCCAGGTATTCATAAGCCGAAGCATAAGCTTGGCGATTTTATGATGAAAGTTGCGACTAATACACTGAAGGAAGTCGATTTGATCTTATTTATGATTAATGCGACAGAAGGATATGGTCGCGGTGATGAGTTCATTATTGAAAAATTAAAAAATGTAAACACACCTGTTTTTTTAGTTGTAAATAAAATTGATGCGGTTCATCCTGATGAACTGCTGCCGCTTATTGAGCGCTATCAGCGTTTATATCCTTTTGCATCTGTTGTACCGATTTCAGCTCTAGAAGGAAATAATGTGGAGACGTTGCTCGCACAAATTAAAGAGCATTTACCAGAAGGACCTCAGTTTTATCCAGCAGATCAAGTAACAGATCATCCAGAGCGGTTTATTATTTCGGAGTTAATTCGTGAAAAAGTGCTTCACTTAACACGTGAGGAAATCCCTCATTCTGTTGCTGTTGTCATCGATTCAATTAAAAAAATGGATAACAGTGAAACGATTAATGTCATGGCAACCATTGTAGTCGAACGAGACTCACAAAAAGGAATTGTCATTGGCAAACAAGGAAAGATGTTGAAGGAAGTAGGGAGTCGTGCTCGAATTGACATTGAAAATTTATTAGGCTCAAAAGTGTTTTTGGAGCTATGGGTCAAAGTGCAAAAGGATTGGCGCAATAAAGCAGGCCAGCTTCGTGATTATGGGTTTAACGAGGACGAGTATTAATTAGCAAATTTTACGCTTCATGAAAGTAGAAAATTAGGTCAAGCTATTCGTAAGGTTGGAAATGAACATATGCTAGTTAACATGAAAGGTGGGCCTTATGATGTTGGATTTTACCTGGAAAGTATTTAGTGAAACGGGTAATGTGGACACTTATCTTCTTTTTAAGGAGATAGAAGTCGAAAAACAGGAAAGAGCCGAGCAGTCAACTGAGGAGCTAGCAAATATTGATTTTCCTGTTTCCTAACGTTTAGTTAGGCAAGAATTGGTGGTGTCTTTATTATGTTTCAAAAATGTGAAGGCATAGTCATTAGGCGATCCGATTATGGAGAGAACAATAAAGTCATCACGATTTACACACGTGAATTTGGAAAAATAGGTGTTATGGCAAGAGGAGCAAGCAAGCCTAATAGCAGGCTTGCTTCTGTTACGCAATTATTTTGTTATGGTTATTTTCTTGTAACGCCTTCAACAGGCCTTGGGAGTCTACAGCAAGGTGAAATGGTAGATTCTATGCGTTTTATACGCGAGGACTTATTTGCGACAGCTTATGCCTCTTATATTATTGAATTATTGGATCGAAGCGTCGATGATAAAAAGGCGAATCCATACTTATTTGAGCTTTTATATCAAACATTACATTACATAAATGAAGAATACGACCCAGAAGTGTTAAAGTTTATTTTTGAAATGAAAATGCTTCCGGTTAATGGGATTCGTCCTGTATTAAATCAATGTGCAGTCTGCGGAGAAACAGAAGGTGTGTTTGCTTTTTCTCTTCGGGAGGCAGGGTTTATTTGTCATCGCTGTTTTGATAAAGATTCCTATCATTTAAAACTATCGCCAGCTGCGGTTAAGTTGTTGCGTCTGTTTTATTATTTTGATTTATCACGCCTTGGCAATATTTCCATCAAGCCGGAAACGAAGAAAGAACTGCAAACGATTATTGATGCCTATTATGAAGAATATTCCGGACTTCACTTGAAATCAAAAAGATTTTTAAAGCAGTTGGATTCGATGAAAGATTTGCTTTAAGGTTGACTTTTTTTACTTTGTTGGATAGAATACAATCATCTAAAATATGAAGTTGCGTTGATGGAAAGGAGTACCTGTCTTTCTCCATAAAAGCGAGCCTGGGATAGTGGGAGCCAGGATATGGACATTCAGGGAAGGGCGTTCCGGAGCATGATATTTAACAAAAGAGGTCATTTCCTTAGAAATGACAATTAGGGTGGAACCGCGGGTAAACTCTCGTCCCTATGCTTACATTTTGGCATAGGGATGGGAGTTTTTTGTGTTACGTAGGATACGGCAGGTAATCTCTTAAAATTGGCAAGTAAATAGCCAAATTCAGCAGGGAAGGCGACAAATTTCATTTTCGCTTTAAAAATTTGGAGGTGCAGGAATGAATATTCAAGATATGATTTTAACGTTACAGAAACATTGGTCTGAACAAGGCTGTATTTTAATGAATGCTTATGATGTGGAGAAAGGTGCGGGCACAATGAGCCCTTATACATTTTTACGAGCGATTGGACCAGAGCCGTGGAATGTAGCATATGTAGAGCCATCACGTCGCCCTGCGGATGGACGCTATGGTGAAAACCCAAACCGTCTGTATCAGCATCATCAATTCCAAGTGATTATGAAGCCATCGCCAGACAATATTCAAGAGTTATATTTAGATTCTTTAAAAGCTCTTGGAATTGACCCGCTTCAGCATGATATTCGTTTCGTTGAAGATAACTGGGAAAACCCTTCATTAGGTTGTGCAGGCCTTGGTTGGGAAGTATGGTTAGATGGAATGGAAATTACACAATTTACGTATTTCCAACAAGTTGGTGGACTTGAATGTAAGCCTGTTTCGGTTGAAATTACATATGGAATTGAGCGTCTGGCTTCTTACATTCAACAGAAAGAAAATGTATTCGAGTTAGAGTGGACAGATGGTTTTACTGTACGCGATATTTTTGGTCAGCCTGAATATGAGCATTCTAAATATACGTTTGAAACGTCGAATCTAGATATGTTATTCCAACTATTTACGATGTATGAAGCAGAAGCACAGCGTCAAATGGAAGAAGGACTTGTTCACCCAGCTTATGATTATGTGTTGAAATGTTCTCATACATTTAATTTGTTAGATGCAAAAGGAGCCATTTCGGTTACAGAAAGAACGGGATATATCGCTCGCTGTCGAAATTTAGCGCGTAAGGTTGCCAAAACCTTCTACGAAGAGCGGGAAAAATTAGGCTTCCCGATTTTAAAAGTGAAAGGGGAGAATGCAAATGAGCAAGCGTAATTTATTGTTGGAAATTGGTTTAGAAGAATTACCAGCACGTTTTGTGACATCATCAATGAACCAATTAGCGGATAAGGTTCAAAAATGGTTCACAGAAAAAGCAATCGAATTCGGTGATGTTCAAGCTTTTTCAACACCTAGACGTTTATCGCTTCTTGTTACGGATGTGGCAGAAGCACAAAAGGATATTGAAGAAGAAGTAAAAGGACCAGCTAAAAAAATTGCCATGGATGCGGAAGGCAATTGGTCAAAAGCAGCAATTGGTTTTACAAAAGGTCAAGGACTGACAACAGACGACATTTATTTCAAAGAAATTAAAGGCGTTGAATATGTTCATTTAAATAAATTTATTAAAGGACAACCGACGAAAGAGTTACTAGTGGAGCTGCAGAATCTTATTACAAGCATGACATTTGGTAAAAATATGCGCTGGGCGAACCAAGAGCTTCGTTTTGTCCGTCCAATTAAATGGCTAATTGCATTATTTGGTCAGGAAATTGTACCTTTTACCATTGCTGATGTAGATACAAACCGTACAACAAAAGGCCATCGCTTCTTAGGAGAAACAATCACAATTGAAGATCCTGCTGAATATGAAGCACGTTTAACTGAGCAATTTGTTATTGCGAACCCGGATACACGTCGCAATATGATTTTGACACAAATTAAAGAGCTAGAAGCCAAGAATAATTGGGTAATTCCAGTTGATGAAGAATTGCTTGAGGAAGTCAACAACTTAGTTGAATATCCAACGGTTTTATTTGGTCGTTTTGAAGAAGAATTTTTGGAGCTGCCAAGTGAAGTATTAATCACATCTATGAAAGAACATCAACGTTATTTCCCTGTAAAAGATCAAGCTGGCAACTTGCTTTCTTTCTTTGTTACTGTTCGAAATGGGGATGATCGTCATTTAGAAACGGTATCAAAAGGAAATGAGAAAGTATTGCGTGCACGTCTTTCCGATGCTGCGTTCTTCTACAAAGAAGATCAGAAGAAAGATATTGCAGATGCTTTGAAAAAGCTTGAAACAATTGTTTATCATGAAGAAATTGGTACGTTAGCTGAAAAAACAGAGCGCGTTACAGCTATTGCAGGGGCGCTAGTCGATGCGCTTGACGTATCTGTTGATAAAGAGTTGGCACTTCGAGCAGCTCGCATTGCGAAATTCGACTTAGTAAGCCATATGGTGTATGAGTTCCCTGAATTACAAGGTTACATGGGGGAAAGATACGCCCTTTTAAAAGGAGAAGCGAAGGAAGTCGCAGCAGCCATTCATGAACATTATATGCCGAAGTCTGCTGACGATGGCGTACCGCCTTCAACGATTGGCGCGATCTTAAGTGTTGCTGAAAAAGTGGATACTATCGCATCATTTTTTGCAATTGGGATTATTCCTACCGGCTCTCAAGATCCGTATGCATTAAGAAGACAAGCGAGCGGAATTGTCCAAATTTTAGCGGAGAAGAATTGGAATATTTCTTTAGAAGCAATCGTCGCTTTAGCATTGCACGAAGTAGAAGCGAAAAATATTGTGAAACGTGAGCTTGCCGATGTGCAGGAAGATATGCTTACTTTCTTTAAAGCCCGAATTAAGCATATGCTACAGGAACAGCATATTCGCTATGATTTAATTGATGCGGTTTTATTAGGTGAAATTGGCTATATCTCATCTCTTGTAGAGCGTGCTGGCGTGTTGGAAGCGAAGAAGAACGAAGCAGGCTTTAAAGAAGAGCTAGAAGCACTAAGTCGTGTTATGAATATTGCTGGTAAATGTGAACATCAAGTATCTGTGGATGCTGCTAAATTTGAAAATACTCAGGAAACAGCACTTTATGAGAACTATCAACGTGTGTCTGTTGCTTATCAACAAGCAGATAATGAAACAGAGCGCTATGAATTATTAGCTTCTCTTCAAACAGATATTGAACAGTATTTCGAGCATACAATGGTTATGGCAGACGATGCATCTATCCGTAATAACCGTTTATCACTCATGAAAGAGATTAGTGATTTAGTGGCTACTTATGCAGCGATGAATAAAATTATTGTATCGTAATAATGATACAAAAGAACGGATACTGCTTCAGACGATGTTTGTATAGTAGTATCCGATTTTCTTTTTCGCTATGTTACACAAGATGATTAGTTGAAATGAACAGTATAATCTAATAGGAGTCTTTTAGTAGGATGCAGTTTTGGTAAACGATGATGTGAGTAGATTGAAGTTTCCTGAACATATATAAACAAGCAGGAAATAAGAATTTTATGTCTATTTACGATATAATAATGGAATATACTAATCATTATAAAAAACAGATATCCTTTTTCTCTCTTAACGCATTAGGGTGGTGATTAAAATCGAATTGAATAAGCGTCAAGAACAGATACTACAAATTGTGAAAGAAAATGGGCCAATCACGGGTGAAAATATTGCTGATCGATTGAATCTGACGAGAGCAACACTTCGACCAGATTTAGCAATCTTAACGATGGCAGGCTTTCTTGATGCGAGACCTCGTGTCGGGTATTTTTATTCTGGCAGATCGGGGACTCAACTTTTGACGGATAGTTTAAATCATATTTTTGTAAAGGATTATCAATCGATACCGGTCGTTGTTAACGAGAGTATTTCCGTATATGATGCAATAGTCATGATGTTTTTAGAAGATGTAGGTACGTTATTTGTTGTTGATAAGCAATCCGTATTAGTAGGAGTTCTTTCACGGAAAGACTTATTACGAGCAAGTATCGGGAAGCAGGAATTATCATCCATTCCTGTTAATATTATTATGACGAGAATGCCGAATATTACGATGTGTACAAAAGAAGATTTAATGATTGATGTAGCGAAAAAGCTGATTGATAAGCAAATTGATTCGTTGCCGGTCGTGAAGGAGACGGAAAAGGGCTACGAAGTGATTGGTCGAATTACAAAAACGAATATAACAAAAGCTTTCGTAGCTTTAGCAGACGAAAAGTTTTAGGGGGGCTCGCAAAAGGCATGACAGGAATGAACGGTTCAATCATATATGTTGTATCGGACTCAGTAGGAGAAACAGCGGAATTAGTAACAAAAGCAGCGGCGAGCCAGTTTATGGGGGCCTCTTTTGCAATCAAGCGAATACCATACATAGAAGATGAACAGAATGTTGATGAAGTCATTTCGCTTGCTAAATTAAATGATGCGGTTATTGTGTATACGCTCGTAAAGCCAGACATTCGAGCATATATGGAACAGCAAATTAAAAAGGAGAATCTACCCGCTCATGATATTTTAGGTCCGCTTATGGACTTGCTTCAACAACGGGCGACGTTTAAGCCTTTAAATGAGCCAGGTTTAGTACGCAAGCTTGATGATGATTATTTCAAGCGTGTAGAGGCGATTGAATTTGCTGTGAAATATGATGACGGACGTGATCCACGAGGGATTTTACGATCGGATATTGTGTTAGTTGGTGTGTCCCGAACATCTAAAACACCGCTTTCGCAATATTTAGCTCATAAGCGTTATAAAGTAGCGAATGTGCCGCTCGTTCCGGAAGTAAAGCCTCCAGAAGAATTATTTTTAGTGTCGCCGGAAAAGATTATTGGCTTGAAAATTAGCCCAGAAAAACTCAACCATATTCGGAAAGAACGTTTGAAATCACTTGGACTAAATGACCATGCTATCTATGCAAATATGGAAAGAATTAAAGAGGAACTAACCTATTTTGACTCTATTGTTTCGCGCCTTAAATGTCCAATCATTGATGTAACAAATAAAGCTGTTGAAGAAACAGCTAATTTAATCATTAATATTCTTCAAAATCGAAGCGTGAAATAACCATTTTTATGACGAGCTCATACATGATGATGGACGATAAGCTAACATATAATGTATAGCTTATTGCTCCATCCGCTTTTTTGTGTACAGGGCTATAAAAAAGTGGGTGTAGAAACAGATTTTTTAGATTGAAATGATGGCAACTTTTGAAAAAATAGATTATAATAAAAAATTGCGAGAAATTGTATTATAAAGGTTTAGAGTTCCTTAATAAGGAATAAACTAGTGATTAACGAGAAGTCAAGGTTTACGTTATAGATTCATTCACCTATTCGTGAACGAGAGAAAGTAAAATGTCCATTTACAGAAGAGGTAGCTGAGATATAATCAGTCTGTACAGGTAGTTGTTCTCTTCTCTTTTTATCGCTTTCTCTCGATTTCTAATTAGGTGTTTATTGCTTGTTAATTTGCGATAAAGATTCAATGGAGAAAAAGGATTATGGAGAAAGATGTAGAATTTAATGTTATGGACGATAAACCATCAATCTACGTTGATGCAGATGCATGCCCTGTGAAAAAAGAAATTTTGGATACTGCTTCATTATTTAAGGTGAACGTTATATTCGTTGCTTCCTACAAAAATATGATGAGTAATCCGGAAGGAAAATGGGTATATGTTGATGCAGATAAAGAAGCGGCGGACTTATATATCGTTAACGCAGTAAAAAAGGGTGATATTGTTATAACAAATGATATTGGATTGGCTGGAACATTACTCCCTAAAGCTGTATATGTTCTTTCTTCAAAGGGAAAAGAATATACCGAAGAGAATATTTCGATGCTTTTAGATATGCGTTACCTTTCCGCTAAAATGCGCAGAGCTGGTAAACATACAAAAGGGCCAAAAGCATTCTCGAAGGAAGATCGCATTAAATTTGCACAGGTACTTGCAAAAATTTTGTCGAACCTTGAAGGAATTTAGCCGTACATATCGAATAATAAACAATCACCTAAATTATAAGGTGAGAATATGACAAATGCCCGAATAGAAGATGAAAAGATTAATGAAATTCGCGAATCGGTCGATATCGTCGAGTTAATTGGCGAATATGTTCAATTGAAAAAGCAAGGTCGAAACTATTTTGGTCTATGTCCTTTTCATGGTGAAAATAGTCCTTCGTTTTCCGTTTCTGCTGAAAAGCAAATTTTCCATTGCTTTGGTTGCGGAGCAGGTGGTAATGTTTTTACCTTTTTAATGGATATAGAAGGATATAGCTTTGTTGAAGCTGCTAAGGTTTTAGCGGAAAAAGGAAATGTTTCTTTAGATGTTGAAATCAATAAAGGACAATCACGCTCCAATTTGCCGGCTGGTTCAGAGCAAATGCTTGAAGCACATGATTTATTACGAAAATTTTATCACCATCTTCTAGTCCATACAAATGAAGGTCAAGAAGCGTTAGAGTATTTATTAAATCGTGGGTTTACTGAGGAGACAATTGAACAATTTCAAATCGGTTATGCTCTAGATTCATGGGATTTTGCAGCTAAGTTTTTGAAGAAAAGAGGATTTTCTTCAGAATTAATGGAGCAAGCAGGCCTCATTATTTTTAGAGAGAAAGGTGAATCTTATTTTGACCGTTTTCGTAATCGGGTAATGTTTCCGATTATGGATCATCAAGGAAATACGATTGCGTTCTCGGGGAGAGCGTTAGGTGAGGATCAGCCTAAATATTTGAATAGCCCTGAAACGCCAATCTTTAATAAAAGCAAAACTTTATATAATTTTCATCAAGCAAGGCCACATATTCGAAAAAAAGCGCAGGCCGTTATTTTTGAAGGCTTTGCTGACTGTATTTCAGCTGTTCGTGCAGGCGTTGAACATTCGATTGCTACAATGGGAACAGCTTTGACAGAACAGCATTTGCAACTTTTGAAACGGAATACAGATCAAATTATTATTTGTTATGATTCTGATTCGGCTGGGTTACACGCAGCGAATCGTGCAGCTAATATGCTTCATGAAAACGGTTTTGGGATAAAAGTGGCGCTTATGCCAGACCACCTTGACCCCGATGACTACATAAAGAAATTTGGTGAAAAAAGCTTTGTTTCTGAAGTAATAGGGGCTAGTCAGACCTATATGGCTTTTAAGCTTTACTATTTACGGTTAGGAAAAAATCTAAATAGTGAAGGAGATAGGATTCAATATATTGAAGAAGTGTTAAAGGAAATTTCGCGCTTACCAAATGCTGTTGAGCGAGATTATTATCTGCGCCAGCTATCAAGCGAATTTTCACTTTCTTTAGATGCTCTAGAGAAACAGCAACGGCAAATTTTTTTCAATGAACGAAAGAAAGGAACATTGCCACAACCTTCTTTGCAAAAAACAGTAACTTTGCAATATGAGCATAAGCTAAGACCAGCGCATCAGAATGCTGAAAGATATTTAATTGCTCATATGTTAAAAAGTAAAGAAGCTGCTTATAAAATTCAACAAATGTTAGGAAACAATCGTTTTCATTTGGATGAACACCAAGCAATCATTACGTATCTGTACGCTTATTATGAAGATGATCATGAGCCGGATACCAGTTTTTTTCTAACATATTTACCTGATCAAAACTTGAGAAGAATTGTTTCTGAAATAGAAATGATGTCAGTTAGTGAGGAAGTATCTGATAAAGAACTGACAGATTATATAAATCAAGTGTTGAAATATGAAAAAATGTTAAAGATAAAAGAAAAACAAGAAGAACAGAAGGAAGCGGTGAGACGTAACGATACACAAGCGGCCGCCCGGATTGCGATGGAGATTATTCAATTGAGAAAAATGTTGTAAGAATGGTAAGTGTAAGTTTTGGAAGGAGGGGAACTAATGGCTGAGAAACCAGCACGTTCCAAAGAGGTTGATAATGAATTAAGTCTTGATCAAGTAAAAGAGCAGTTACTAGAGTTAGGGAAAAAACGAGGCTCATTAACGTTAGAAAAAATTGCTGCTAAAATTGGGGGCTTTGAATTAGACTCTGATCAAATGGATGAGTTCTATGAATATTTAGGTGAACATGGCATTGAAATTCTCACAGATGGTGAGGAAGAAGATGAAGATGACCCGAATGGGAAAGAACTGGAAAAAGAAGAAGAGTTTGATTTAAATGATTTAAGTGTTCCTCCAGGTGTAAAAATTAATGATCCTGTCCGTATGTATTTAAAGGAAATTGGACGAGTAGATTTATTATCTGCTGAAGAGGAAATTTCTTTAGCAACACGTATTGAAGAGGGAGACGAAGAAGCAAAGCGCCGATTAGCTGAAGCAAACTTACGACTTGTTGTTAGTATTGCGAAGCGCTATGTAGGGCGAGGTATGCTATTTTTGGACTTAATTCAAGAAGGAAATATGGGACTGATTAAAGCTGTTGAGAAGTTCGATTATCGTAAAGGCTTTAAATTCAGTACATATGCAACTTGGTGGATTCGTCAGGCTATTACTCGTGCCATTGCTGACCAAGCAAGAACAATTCGAATTCCAGTTCATATGGTAGAGACGATTAATAAATTAATACGCGTGCAAAGACAGCTTTTGCAAGATTTAGGACGTGAACCGACTCCAGAGGAGATTGCGGAAGATATGGATTTAACTCCAGAAAAAGTTCGGGAAATCCTGAAAATTGCTCAAGAGCCTGTTTCTCTTGAAACGCCTATTGGGGAAGAAGATGATTCACATTTAGGTGACTTTATTGAAGACCAAGATGCAACATCTCCTTCAGAGCATGCAGCGTATGAACTTTTGAAAGAACAGCTTGAAGATGTACTAGATACGTTAACAGATCGTGAAGAAAACGTTCTACGTCTTCGATTTGGGTTAGACGATGGTCGCACTCGAACATTAGAAGAAGTAGGGAAAGTGTTTGGTGTTACTCGTGAACGTATCCGACAAATAGAAGCAAAAGCATTGCGTAAGCTGAGACATCCAAGTCGAAGCAAACGTTTAAAAGACTTTTTAGAATAGAAAAAACACTCCGAGAGCCGGCTTGATTCATATCAAGTTCGGCTTTTTCTTCATTCTCAATAGTTCCTTCTTTTTGCCGATATAATAGGTAAGAAGGAATTTGAAATTGAGGGTGGGAATATGAATGAAACACGTAAAAAAATTATTTTACAGGAAATCAAGTATTGGAAGCAAACGAACCTTTTACCTGAGCAATATTGCGATTATTTATTGACTTTATATAGTCGCGGTGAAGAACAAATTACACCGCCGCAAAAAAAGAGTAGCAGGTCCCTAGCCATTCCATTATGGATATTTACGTCCCTTTTTTTTCTAACCTTATTTGTCAATTATTTTACTGAAATTAACAAGGGATTGCAAATCACAATGACAGCATTTTTCATTATTATGTTTGGTTCCTTTATTTATCGGTATATTAAAAGTGCATGGTTATTGCAGTTAGCTCTAGTTGGTTTAGCATTACTTGTTCTTATAGAATCGGTTCATATTGTTGACCTAGTATTTCCGAATAGTACTGGTGTTCTCTATATGGTCCTGCTAGTTCAATGCGTTATTTGGTTTCTAGTAGGCCGCCGATTAAAATTAGTGTACTTTTCTATCTCTGGAGTCATTGGAACTTTCATTATTGTCTATTTTTTAGCAAGATTATTTTTTTGATGCTTTTTTATGGAAAAAAATTGGTAAATGATATACTATATAATGGTACTGGTAGTTGTGACAAACCTTGAGAAAGTGCATAAATATTTGTTAAATTTAACAAAATAGAATATATCTGTTTATTTTTACTCTTTTCCTTAACCATGTTTAAGTAAATTAATAGTTGTTTGGACAGGATACTCTGATTCAAACAGTCTAGGTTCTATGGGGGGTTAATTGTATGAAGCGTAATCCAGTGGTACCATTTATTGTGATTATGGTGTTTGGAATTGGACTTATGTTTATGCTTTCTTTCAAAGGTTTAAGTGATTCTAAACAAATGGCTAAGGAGCAAGAAAACGGTGGTAAAACGGAAGAATCTACTGAGAATGCAGCGGCAACTCCTGAAGATATTTATAAACAAAACTGTATTAGCTGCCATGGTGATGCATATCAAGGCGGTGTCGGTCCTGCTTTAACAGGTGTAGGTGACCGATTATCTGCAGATGAAATTAAAAATATTTTAACGAATGGGAAAGGCGCTATGCCTCCTGGGTTAGTACAAGAAGATCAGCTGGATGGAATGGCTGAATTTTTACAAGGGTTAAAATAATGAAAAACCACTGAGTTGTTCATATAGGACAATTCAGTTCTTTTTTGTATAGATAAATTTCGCTGAACAAGTGAAGTTTTGTTATAATCTTAGAGAAAATGATTTGAAATACATATAAGAGAGTTGATTTAGATGAATCATGAAAAACTATCGATGCGTTTGCAGCGTGTCGCCTCATATATTCCAAAAGGAAGTGTTCTAGCGGATATTGGTTCGGATCATGCTTACCTTCCTTGTTATGCGATCAACAATCAGTTGTGTGCGAAAGCAATCGCTGGGGAAGTCGTAGAGGGACCTTATCAATCGGCGTTAAAGCAAGTAATAGAAACAGGCTTACAGGAGCGTATTGCTGTCCGTAAAGGGAATGGGCTAGATGTCCTCGAAATTGGCGAAGCAACGGCTGTCACGATTGCTGGCATGGGCGGTACATTGATTGCAAGCATTTTGGAAAGAGGTAAAGAGAAATTAACAAAAGTAGAGCGTCTTATTCTTCAGCCGAATGTAGGCTCCAGAAACGTTCGAACATGGTTAATAGAGAATGGATGGGAATTAAAAGCGGAAGAAATTCTTGAAGAAGACGGGAAAATCTATGAAATTTTAATCGCTGAAGCAGGGGAGCCGCTCAAGCCTTATCAAAATAAGCATGAAACAGGTCTTCAGTTTGGTCCGTTTTTGCAAGCGCAGCGCAGCCCTGTTTTTATAAAAAAATGGATGCAAGAAAAGGCTCATTTATTAAATGTAATTGCGCAAATGGATGCAAGTGGAAACACTAATTTAGAAGAAAAGCGAAATGAATTATTGAAGCAAATTAGAGTTATTGAGGAGGTGCTGGCATAATGAAAACAGCGAATGGACATCAGATTATTGAATTGTTTGAGCAGTTTTCTCCGAAGTATTACGCAATGGAGGGAGATCCAATTGGTCTTCATATTGGCTCTTTAAATAAGCCTGTTTCAAAAGTAATGATTGCTTTAGATGTACTGGAGGAAGTAGTAGATGAAGCGATTGAAAACGGCGTGGAGCTCATTATTGCCCATCACCCCCTTATTTATCGTCCGCTCAAAAAAATTGATACAACGAGTACAGCTGGTAGAATTGTTGAGAAATTGATTAAGCATGATATTGCCGTGTATGCTGCTCATACGAATTTAGATGTTGCAAAGGGCGGTGTGAATGATTTACTAGCGGAAGCCCTGCAATTGCAGCAAACGGAAGTATTAGCTCCAACACATGAGATTGCTTTGAAAAAGCTCGTTGTGTTCGTTCCTGTTGAGGCTGAGGATCAAGTAAGAGAAGCGCTTGGAAAAGCTGGAGCTGGTGCAATTGGAAATTATAGCAATTGCTCATTTTCTGCTGAAGGAACCGGACGGTTTTTACCGGGAGAAGGTAGTGAACCAGCAATTGGTACGCAAGGCACATTAGAATCGGTATCAGAGGTGCGAATTGAAACGATTTTTCCAGAAAATATCGAGAAAAAAGTGCTGTCAGTCATGATTAAAGCACACCCCTATGAAGAGGTCGCTTATGATTTGTATCGCTTAGATAACAAAGGAGAAGTGTTAGGCCTCGGGAAAATTGGTTCCCTTGCTCATGAAATGACACTTGAACAGTTTGCTGAGCATGTGAAGCGTACATTGGACGTGGATCGAGTGCGTGTTGTAGGGGATTTGAATACAACAGTTAAAAAAGTAGCTGTACTCGGTGGAGATGGTAATAAATATTTTACAACTGCTAAATTTAAAGGAGCAGATGTCTATGTGACAGGTGATATGTATTACCACACTGCACATGATGCGATGATGATTGGTTTAAATATTGTAGACCCAGGACATAATGTGGAAAAGGTAATGAAGCAAGGTGTGGCAACGGTGTTATCGAACATGTGTCAGGAACGAAAGCTAGATGTGACCTTTATTCCGTCTAAATTGAATACAGACCCGTTTACATTTGTTTAATAACAGAAAAAGTCGTCCATAGACGACTTTTTCTGTTATTTAGGTACTTTAATTTTCGGTAAAATTTTATTTAATGGTGTTTTCTTTTCTGTGCTCCATGTTGATTCGTCATTTGGATTATATTGTTCTAAGAAGGTAATAACCTCTTTTGTAATTGGTGTTGGCGTTGAGGCACCTGATGTGACTGCTACGGTTTCGACATCTTTTAACCAATCAAGATTTAACTCAGAAATATCCGCAATTCGGTATGCTTTCGTCCCAGCAATTTCCTCTGAAACTTGAGCTAAACGATTCGAGTTATTACTTTTTGGATCACCGACAACAATGAGAACGTCTGCTTCACCAGCTTGCTGTGCAACGGCTTCTTGACGAACTTGAGTTGCCAGGCAAATTTCTTTGTGTACTTCAGCATGCGGATACTTTTCTTTTACTTTTTCCATAATATCTAAAACATCCCATTGGCTCATTGTTGTTTGATTTGTAACGATAATTTTATCGCTTTCAATGGTTAATGCTTCTACATCTTCAGCATGTTGAACAAGGTGAACGATATCTGGCGCAACACCAATCGCTCCTTCTGGCTCTGGATGTCCTTTCTTACCGATGTAAATGACTTGATAGCCTTCTTTTTGTTTGGCACGAATTAAGTCATGAGTCGCTGTTACATCCGGGCATGTGGCATCAAGCGTCACGAGTCCTTTTTCCTCTGCAATTTTACGAATTTCTGGTGAGACACCGTGAGCAGTAAAAATCACGGTTCCTGAATCGACCTGCTCAATAATTTCTTTTCGATTTTTGCCATCAAGTGTGATGATACCATCTTCTTCAAATGCATCTGTTACATGCTTGTTATGCACAATCATGCCTAAAATATAAATGGGGCGAGGCAATGTTTTATCTAAAGCCGCATTTCTGGCGATAACCATGGCATCGACAACACCATAACAATAGCCGCGCGGTGATATTTTGATTACTTTCATCTATATGTCCTCCTTATAAAAGCAAAAAAACAATTAATTTTATTATATAGGAGGAATGAGCATAATACAAAACATCAAATAGTTATTAAATGTATAGTTTCGGCCCGGATGTCTTTTTCTTTTTTGGTTTTGGTTTTTTGTCCAGTTTTTGTTGTGCGGTTTGTTCAGTGGTCGATTTAGAAGATTCTTCTGTAGGAATCTCGGTGACTGTTTCTTTTGATATGTTTTCTTCTTGTTTGGGTTCTTCTTTTTTATCGTTGTCGTTAGAACTAAAGGCCCGAATAATGTTCCACATGGACGGTAAGTTTTTAATCATGGGACCATATTGTTGAACGATTGGGGTAAATTGTTCTGCTGCTTGAAGTACTTTTTGCGTATTGTTGAGCATGCTTGTAATACCTTCAGGATTTCTAAGTGTTTCCATGATACCGCCGCTATTATTGCTCCGTGTCTCTTGTTTTCCTTGTGAGGGTGGTGCGAATAAGTTTTGGGGAGTAGCTTTTTGTTTAGACTTACCAAATAACCTTCCAAGCAGACCTTCTTTTTTAGGTTGTTGCTGCATCATGTCTTGTTGATGAAAAGGTGCATTTGCCCTTGGGTGACGTATATGAGATTGTTGTGGATTGTTTTGAAAAAAAGGGTTCGGTCTTGAAGGTGCAGGCATTCCTCTTTGAAAGTTTGATGGCGGATACATATTTCGTCGATTGGATGGTGGAAAGTTTGGCCCTGAACCAGGGTGTCTTCCTTGAATCATATTGTTTCCCTCCTTATCAGGGGAAAATTATTTTTTCTATATTAGTATGCAAAATAAGAAAAAAGGTTTGAACAATGGCAAAACTAGAACGATTTGTTGTGAAGTTGGTGGAAAGAAGGTAAGATGGTAACGATAGTTTGTTTGTAAGCAGTCCATGATGCTTATATCACTACTTAATAAAACCAAGTGCCTTGCGCTTTTCTTCATAACTATTTTATAATCATAGGATATGTGAACGATTTGACCCATAGGATAAAGGAGTTTTTTGATGAAACAAAATCAATTTGAACGTTTTAATTTGCAGAGCTACATGGTTGATGCGGTTGAGACTTTAGGGTTTAAAAAACCGACGGAAATTCAAGAGCGTGTGATTCCTGCGATTTTAAACGGCCATAGTTTAATTGGCCAATCGCAAACAGGAACGGGAAAAACCCATTCATACTTGTTACCAATTATGGAAAAGCTGAATCCGGCTAAACAAGAAGTTCAAGCGATTATTTCTGCGCCTACTAGAGAACTAGCTACTCAAATTTATAAAGAAGCTTTAAAAATTGCCGATCATTTTCCGGAAGAGGCTCCTGTTCAAGTCCGCTGCTTTATTGGCGGAACGGACAAGCAACGGACGATTGAAAAGTTAAAAACACAGCCGCAACTTGTAATTGGGACTCCAGGTAGAATTAAAGATCTTGTGGAAGAACAAGCTTTGCAAGTATATGGAGCAACGATGCTTGTTGTAGATGAAGCCGATTTAATGCTAGATATGGGCTTTATTGAAGATGTCGATAAATTTGCTGCAAGAATGGCTGAAAAAATCCAAATGCTTGTCTTCTCAGCAACGATTCCAGAGAAGCTAAAACCATTTTTGAAAAAGTATATGGAAAATCCAAAATATGTTCAAGTGAATCCGAAGCAAGCAACAGCAGCGAAGATTGAACATGTACTGATTCCACTTCGTCACCGCAACAAAATTCAACTATTACATGATATCGCTGTTCGCTATAATCCATATTTAGCGATTATTTTTACGAATACGAAAAAAATGGCGGATACTGTTGCGGATGAGTTAATTGCCAAAGGATTGACAGTTGGACGTATTCATGGTGACCTTTCACCACGTGATCGTAAACGAATGATGAAGCAGATTAATAACTTAGATTATCAATTTATTGTAGCGACAGATTTAGCTGCACGTGGAATCGATATCGAAGGTGTTAGTCATATCATTAACTATGAGCTGCCATCAGATTTAGACTTCTATATTCATCGTACAGGCCGAACAGCACGTGCAGGTCAATCGGGTATTGCGGCAACGATTTATGATACATCGGATGAAGATGCATTAATTCGTCTTGAGAAAATGGGTGTCACTTTCCACGATGTGGATATTCAAAATGGTGATTGGATTGAAATCGATGAACGAAATAAACGAAAACATCGTAAAAAGCAAACTTCTGAAATTGATGTAAAAGCAAAAACAATGGTTAGAAAATCGACTAAAGTCAAACCAGGCTATAAAAAGAAACATCAACGTGAAACGGAAGAGTTTAAGAAACGACAACGTCGCATGGCTAAAAAACAAAGATAAGCTGTGTTGAATGTGTTTGAAGAGAGGAGGACATTAGAGTGTTGAAAATTGGATCTCATGTATCGATGAGCGGGAAAACGATGCTGCTCGGTGCAAGTGAGGAAGCAGCTTCTTATGGAGCAAATACCTTTATGATTTATACAGGGGCTCCGCAAAATACGCGCCGTAAAAAGCTAGAAGAGTTAAATATTGAAGCGGGAACGAAACATATGGCTGAACACGGAATGACAGATATTATTGTCCATGCTCCGTATATTATTAATATTGGAAATACGACAAAGCCAGAAACATTTGAACTTGGTGTCAATTTTTTAAGAAGCGAAATTGATCGTACAGAAGCGATTGGTGCGCGTCAAATTGTTCTTCATCCAGGAGCGCATGTTGGGGCTGGTAGTGAAGCGGGAATTAAGAAGATTATTGAAGGATTGAATGAAGTGCTAACAGCTGAGGATCAAGTGCAAATTGCTCTTGAAACGATGGCAGGGAAAGGAACCGAATGCGGCCGCTCGTTTGAAGAGCTAGCGATGATTATTGATGGTGTTACACATAATAAACAACTGTCTGTTTGTATGGATACTTGTCATATTCATGATGCTGGATATAATATCGTTGAAGATTTTGATGGCGTGCTAAATGAGTTTGACAAAATTGTCGGCATTGACCGTATTAAAGTGCTTCATATTAACGATAGTAAAAATGTACGCGGAGCGCGTAAAGACCGTCATGAAAACATTGGGTTTGGTCACATTGGGTTTGATGCTTTAAACTATATTGTCCATCATCCACAGCTTTTATCCGTTCCTAAAATTTTAGAAACACCATTTGTTGGTGAAGATAAAAATGATAAAAAAGCACCGTATCAATTCGAAATTGAGATGCTAAGAAACAAGAAGTTTGATGATAATGTGCTAGAGAAAATTAAAAATAGCTAACTGTAAAAAGGGACATCTCATCGAATTGGATGAAACGTCCCTTTTTGGTTTACCATTCATAACGATGTATAACTAAGCTTTTTTGATTTTTTACAGTTTTGGCGTCTAGCTGCACCTGCTATGAAAAAGATGAGAGTCCTTAATATTCTATTTTCTACATATACATAAACGAGCCATTTCCCCTGTTCTTAATAAGAACCAGTTAGTTGATAGAAAATATTTTCGATTTGCTTTGCTTTATTCATACCAGTGATGCCGGCAATTCGACCAATGACCGTTTGTCTTTGACGAGAATCAAAAATGTTAATGTTTTGTCCTGCAAGCAGTCTTGTAATACCTACCGCTTCTTGCTGGGTTAAAGATACTTGATACTGTGCCGCTAGAGCGAGTAACTCATCCGGTTTAATTTGATTAATCTTATGATTGACCATCATTTCAAATAATTTCATAGTCGTTTTCCCTCCTTTTTTAAAACATATGAAGAGGGGAAGAAGATGTGAACGAAAACTGCAAGCGCGGTTCTTTACTTCTTCTTCTTTTTTCGATATACTTCTCTTTATCAAATCGTAATGATTCTTAAAAAAAGGTGATGTAATTTGGAAATACAGGATAATCATCCAATTATTAAAGTGAAAAATCTTTCTTATAAATACACAAAAGATAAAGTGTTAGAAGATGTGTCTTTTGAAGTGCCGCGTGGAGCTTTTTTAGCTATCGTAGGTCCAAATGGATCAGGTAAGTCGACTTTATTAAAGTTAATTCTTGGGTTGCTAAGAACGCAAGAAGGTACAATTAAACTGTTTGATGAAAATATTCGTTCATTTAAAGAGTGGCAACAGATTGGTTTTGTTTCACAAAAAGCGAATTCATTCAATTCAGGGTTTCCGGCAACGGTGTTTGAAGTCGTTCAAAGTGGATTAACGAAGAAATTAGGTTTATTTAAATTTCCTAAAAAAGCGGATAAGCAAAAAGTAAAAAAAGCTCTAGAGGCTGTCGATATGTTATCCTTTCAACATCGGAATATTGGTGAATTATCAGGCGGGCAACAACAACGGGTGTTTATTGCACGGTCGCTTGTAAGTGAACCACAATTACTGATTTTAGATGAGCCCACCGTTGGAGTGGATTCTAAACATGTGCATCAGTTTTATGAAATGCTTGAAATGCTGAATAAACAATTAGGCATTACACTTATTTTAGTTACACATGATGTCGGTACAGTAACGGATAAAGTGACACATGTAGCCTGCTTGAATAAAAAGCTGCATTTTCATGGAGATGCATGTGAATATAATCAATTAAATGAAGAAGAGCTGTCGTCTTTTTATGGACATGACGTCAAGCTTTTAAGTCATAATCATTAAGATGTTTTGGAGGATAGCCGAATGATATCGGGGTTATTGCAATATGAGTTTTTGCAAAACGCATTTATTACAGGAATTATTATTGGAGTATTGGCGCCGCTCTTGGGCGTTTTTATTGTGGTTAGACGGATGTCTATGATTGCAGATGCCTTAAGTCATGTAGCACTTGCAGGGATTGCGTTTAGTTTACTGCTGCAAAAGAGTTTTGTTTCGCTAGTCGGATTAAATCCACTTTATATGGGAATGGCATTTTCTGTTGGTGGTTCTTTATTTATTGAGAAGTTAAGAACCATTTATAAGCATTATCAGGAGCTGGCAATCCCGATTATTTTATCAGGCGGAATCGGACTTAGTGTTATTTTTATTTCCGTTGCAGATGGGTTCAATGCGGATTTATATAGTTATCTATTTGGAAGTGTAAGTGCAGTTAGCCGCTCTGATTTATATGTCATTATCGGAGTAGGCATAGCGGTTATTGTAACGTTAATATTGTTGTTTAAGGAACTGTTTTTGCTTTCGTTTGATGAAGAACATGCGAAGGCTTCTGGTATTCCTTCTAAAGTGATTCATTTTATTTTTATTGTACTTGTCGCTCTTGTGATTGCAGCATCTATGAGAGTGGTTGGAATTTTGCTTGTCTCATCTTTAATGACGCTGCCGGTTGCTGCGAGTTTACGATTTGCACAAGGATTTAAACAAATGATTGGTTATTCAGTTGTTTTTGGTGAAATATCCGTCATAGGTGGTTTATTTTTATCTTATGAGCTAGATCTTGCTCCTGGT
>NZ_JBALMU010000034.1:23719-26662 GCF_036962285.1 Bacillus sp. JJ634 | reverse complement strand
TCAAAGAGTTGGAACATAAAACCACAAAAGAAGTCGTTTCTTTTTTAGTCGAAGAACAAGTCACACATTTCGTGATAGGCCATGCATCAGGCATTGAAAAATGGACAAAGAAGAACGAGAAAAAGAAACAAAAAACGAGTAAAGTCAGAAGACAACAACTGTCGTTGTGGAACCAAGGAAAAGTGAAACAAAAACTCACCTATAAAGCTGCATGGATGGGGATAAAAGTAGAGAAAACAGAAGAAAGTTACAGCTCTCAAGATTGTCCGTTTTGTAACGGACGACATCAAGCGAAAGGAAGACACTTTATTTGTTCTGTTCATAAAACAGAAATCCATCGTGATGTAAATGGAGCACAAAATATTGCCCGTAAAAAACATACGATGGCAGTCCGACCTCTTCATTCGGTCCTATTCAAACAACCGATTTGGTACAAACGCTTTTCGTCTGAAGAAATCAGACAAAAAACGAAACATCCGAAGGATAAACCGAAGAAAGAACCAAGTATCGCCAGTCGAATGGCGTAGTGGCACCGACCTTGCCCTTTTGAAAGACTGTTTTTCTCTCAAAAGTTGCTCGCCCAAGTTTCACCCCTGCATCTTCCTGTGGAAGTTTGTAAGTGGAATGTTTGCGAGAAAGAACCCCACTGGCTTTAGCCGTGGGAGTGGTCAGTGATGCTTGTTTTGTCATAGCAGTTGGCTAACAAGATATATGGCTACTGCCCATATGATGAGCGCTGATACTTTATTAATTATTTTTAAAACTTTCCCTTTTGTATCAAAATGGCCCACGATCTTCCCGCATACAGCAAGGCCTAGAAACCATAGCCATGAGATGACTATACATGCAGCTGTGAATGCTATTTTTTCTAGACCAGTATAGCTGAGAGAACTCGTTCCAATGACACCGATTGTATCAAGAATGGCATGAGGATTCAGCAAGGATACAGACATGGCAAACATAATCTGTTTCTTAGGCGGCATGGCTGTTTCTTTTTGACTTACGTTTGCAGTATCACTATTCCAAATGGACCATCCCATATAAAGAAGAAATACAATCCCGATGGAAAAAATTCCTATCTGTAATACTGGAACTGTTAGTACAATAATAGATACCCCTAAAACTGCTAATAAAATAAGAAAAGTATCGCAAAGTGAGGCGGTGATAATAACCGGAATCGCCCCTCTTAACCTTGATTGAGAAGCCCCTTGGTTAAAGATAAAGATGTTCTGCGCGCCAAGAGGAAGAATTAATCCAAAGGCTAGTATAATTCCATGAAGTAATGCTGATAACATGATGTCCTCCTATTAATATCAAGAAAAGGCCGTAGTATAGAATAAGCTATGTGAATCATTCATATGCTTTTTCAATCCTGTGATTTTCTCACGGTTTATACGGGTTATTTCTCTAATCTTGATCATCCATCAATAGCAAAAATGATTTTCATTTTTTGCTTTAAAGAAAAAGGTTGTTTCGGCATCGTCATAATAATACCTTATTCTTTATATGTAAATAATATTTTTTGAAAATAATAGAACTGTTAATAAGTGTGTAGAATTATTTTGCATTTTTGTATGAAGCTTTTAATCGTGGTAACACCCAGTGATGGCCTTGATATAATTAAATCACTAGCTAACTAGAACTACATTTAAAATGAAAAGAAAAATCAGAACTTGCAACATATGATGTATCGAGAGAAAGAAAAGTTAAAAGGGGGGGATAAAACAAATGAATAACTTCTTTGTAGGTACAATCTTATCGAATGTAGGGTTTCTATTTGTAGGTGCAGTATTATGGTTGTTGATTATCGTTTCAGTCGTTTTGCTTTTATGGGGAGGTCTAAAAAAATCTTGGAAAGGATTTTTCTTTAGCGGACTCGCCATTTTAATTCCAGCCATCATTTTGTCTACTCAAAAAGGTTTCTTTATCTTGTTTTTATTTCTGCCATTACTTGCTTTTGTAATTGCTTATCTTATGAAAACTAGAACGTAAATAATAAAGTTTATGTGAGAATAGTTAGGAGTAATTACAACGTAAAGTAATTAATTCTATTTCTAATGCAGTAAGAAATTTGAAGCTGATGCCGTTAAATCTAATATTATAACTGATAATGATAAAATTGTTATGACTAATCATATTTTTATCAACTACTCCGAAAGCATGCTACTGACTGCAGGAGAGCGTGTGTCATTAATAATGTATAAAAACGTATCAGAATAGGTAAATGAATGATGAAAATGATGTTTCAGCAGAATGTTTTAGGGAGGAATGTTATGAAAGAGGTAGATGTGGTTATTGTGGGTGCCGGGTTTGCGGGGCTTTCTGCTGCATGGGAGCTAACAAAAAGAAAGGTAAATATTGCTGTGATAGAAGCTATGGACCGTGTAGGCGGACGTGTACACAGCTTTCAAACAAAGGATGCTGTAACAGTTGACCTGGGAGCGCAGTGGATCGGACGCTACCAAAGGCGAATAAGAGCTCTTGCTAAAAAATTTAGCTTGCCTCTTGTAAAAACCTATACTAAAGGTAAAACGACGTACAATTTAAGAGGGACGATACAGAAAATAGAAGGGGAACACCCTCCTCTTTCACCTGAAGGTCTTTCTGACTTGTTCCAGCTCAAAGGCAAAATAGAACGCTTGGTAGCAGAATTACCTGAACAAGACATATGGAATTCATCTTTAGCAAAAGAACTAGACACATACAACCTCGATGCATGGATTCAAACTAATATGTTTACAGAGGAAGGAAGAAACTTTTTTCGTTTATTTGCAGAAGTAATGTGTGTAGAGCTTTCTGAACCTTCAGCATTAGATTTTTTATGGTGCGTAAAAACAAGCGGCGGTTTCCAGCATGTCCTGACAGCGGAAGAGGAGTGGTTTTCAGAAGGTGCGTATACACTTGCGTTGAAGATGGCAGATGCAATGAAAGATCATATATATG
>NZ_JBALMU010000034.1:0-23703 GCF_036962285.1 Bacillus sp. JJ634 | reverse complement strand
CGCCAGTAAAAAGAATTGAATACGGTGAAAATGGCGCTCTTGTTTTTACTGAAAAACAAGTGTGGAAGGCAAAAAAAGTAATTGTCGCTGTTCCGCCAGCTGCTAGCGGTCGCATTAAATATAATCCGCCTCTTCCAGCGGGGCGAGGTATAATAACTGGGAAGATTAATCAATCTTCTGTTATTAAGATGATTCTTATTTATGACAAGCCGTTTTGGAGAGAGGAAGGTTTAAACGGCCACGCACAGTGCGATAGAGGGCTAATTCGGCTTGTTGCAGATAGTTCGCCAATTGATGGGAGGAAAGGTGTTTTAACGGTGCTCTCTGGAGGAAGATACGCAAAGGAATTGGCCCAACTTGAAAAGCAACGCCGAAAGGAAACGGTGTTAAAAGAAATAGGGCTCTTGTTCGGTCCGAAAGCTGAGCAACCAATTGAGTTTTATGAAAAAGATTGGACAGAGGAACCCTGGATTCGAGGGGGATATGCGGCTCATTTTCCTCCAGAAATTATTACTTCCTTCGGTGAATGGCTGCATCAACCTATTGGACCAATTCATTGGGCGAGTACGGAAACGGCAGATGAATGGAAATTTTATATGGAAGGCGCCATACAATCAGGAGAACGTGCGGCAAAAGAAGTATTAAATAAGCTTACTTGAATAATACCTTTAAAATGCATTTAATTCTAAAATGTAATAAATCCTAAAAATGAAATGAGAGGCTGATTAAGATGAATACGGAACACCAGTCTGAAACGACACTCAATAATAAAGAGAAAGCAGTGTCGTTTCTACAACTCGTAGCATCGGGGAGAGTTCGTGAAGCATATCAGAGACACATTGGCCCTGGCTTTCGCCATCATAATCCCTTTTTTCCCGGAGATGCTGATTCATTAATGCTAGCGATGGAAGAGAGTGCAGCCCAAAATCCCCACAAGACACTTGAGGTTAAACTTGCTATCGAAGAGAACGAGACCGTTGTAGTTCACTCTCATGTCAAACAGAATCCTAATGACTTTGGCGGGGCTGTTGTTCATATCTTCCGCTTTCAGGATGACCGAATTGTGGAATTATGGGATATTGGTCAATCTATACCAGAGAACTCCCCAAATAAAAATGGAGTGTTTTAACGTCTTAACATGAACTTTGCTGAAATTAATAATTTGCACGGGATTCAAACGGTAAACTGACCGCTTCCACGGCTAAGGAATGGAATAATTGGCAAAATAAATTCTAAAACCATACAAGAATTAAAAATAAATTATCGCAAAAAAAAAACGGTACTCTTTTCCTTTGTTCTGGAGATAATAACTTTCGATAAACCAAACAAGAAGGGACTACCACGGATGAGAGAATTATTTCAGTTGTTGAAAAAGGGGAACAAATCCGCTTTTATTGCAGCTTGTGTGAACACGATTATTGCGATTTTAAAAGGGGTAGCTTTTTCTATTACGGGCAATGTGGCGATGTTTGCTGAAACCTTACATAGTTTAGGCGATGCGGCCAATCAATTGTTTGTATTTATTGGATCTGCGTTAAGTAAGAAGTCGCCAACAGATCGATTTCCTAATGGATTTGGGCGACTAGTCAATCTTGTTTTATTAGGTGCGGTATTAATTGTTGGGATTATGTCGTATGAAACGATTAAAGAAGGGATTCATCATATTTTGCATCCAGTGGAATCAGAAGGTATTTTAATCAACTTATCAGTATTATCGATTGCTGTTATTTTAGAAATGTATGTACTGTATAAGGCAATGAAAGAAGTGCTGCATGAAACAGGAACGGAAGCAAAGGGCTTGTCGGTTTTATACAAAAGCTTTGGAGCACTGAAGCGTGCAAAACCAGCGACCAAGCTTGTGTTTATGGAAGATGCGGTAGCCACATCAGGTGGTTTATTAGCCATTATTGCGATTTTGTTAGCCAGGTTTACACCATTTGATACAGCGGAGGGGTTTGCTTCTGCCATCATTGGTCTTATGATGTTCTTTGTAGTTGGACGAGTATTTCTGGATAATGCAGCTGGGGCTCTAGGTGAGGCAGATTATGATATGCAGTTGAAAATTGGGCAGATGGTGATGGATGATCCAGATGTGCGTGATATTCAAGAACTGCTGGTCATTAAAGAAGGGGAAGACTTTCACGTTGAATTGGAGATAGAACTCGATGCTTCCATTACGCTTGCGAAAGCGGATGATATTAAAGATCGTTTAAGGTCCGCTATTTTGAATGAAAGAGGCGTAACCCATGTTATTATCGAGTTTGATGAAGATGATAAGGTCCCTCAGTGGCAAGAGTAGCCGAATTGTTTCGTTAGCAAATGAATGCAAGAACCTGTTACGATTAGGGTGTTCGTATATAAAGAAAAAGGAGTGGACATATGACATTAAATAAATGGTTTGAAAAAGGCCAAACATTTGAACAATATCGTACAAGTATGCAAGTGAATCAAGCTGAAGTAACGGCAGTTTATGAGAAGGTACGATTAAATGACGAAGATCAACGTTTCTTAACGGACCTTCGTCAGCGCAACTGGCGAGGGATTGTACTAACAGCGGATTGGTGTGGAGATGCAGTATTGAACGTGCCGATTATTCAAAGAATGGCTGAAGTAAGTGATATTGAATTGCGCTTCCTTATTCGAGATGAAAATTTGGAATTAATGAATCAATATTTGACGAATGGAACGTCACGTTCAATTCCAATTTTTGTTTTTATTGATCAAGAAGGAAATGAAGTTCGCGTTTGGGGACCGAGAGCAGATGAGATTCAGCAGCTTGTTACATCGTTAAGAAATGATTTGCCAGCAAGCGATTCACCTGATTTTGAAGAAAGGCAGAAAAATATGTATCGTGAATTTAAACAAACGATTACAACTGATCCGAACATGTGGCGTGCAGTCATTGATAGTGTAAAGAAAAAATTAGCATAATTCTAGGGAAAAACGTTTGGAGGATACTCTTCCAGGCGTTTTTTTATGATTTTGTAAAAATTTAAGCTGTATGATGAGAAAGTTATTGTATTTGATTCAAATATTTCAATTTTATTCCACATTCACAAATCTTCAATAAAACTTTCATATTGTTAAACATTTCTTTATTCTCCATTAATACGTGCTACATATTCGCTCATTATACTGAAGTTAGATTACAAATATTGGAGGAATAGAGGTGATAGGGTTTTTATGAAAAGCATCCTAATGATTGTCCAAAATTTTTATCCTGAAATTGGGAGCGGCGCAAATCGCTTAAAAAATATATATTTGCATTTAAAGAGAAGCGGATATGAAGTGACCGTATTAACGATGAATCCGAGTTACCCTAATCAGAATTTGTATCAAGATGAACAGTTTTGGGATGAAGAGGATATTGAACAGGATGTAATTAGAATTCACCCGGCAAAAATAAAAAAGTACACAAGTAGTATTTGGTTTCGTCTATTTCATTACTTAGAATCGATGTTTTTATTTATTTTGACAATCTTCAAGCTAAAGAAAAAATACGATTATGTATTTATCTCCACACCGCCTATTTTTCCGAGTGTGGCAGGCATGATTGCGAAACGGAAAATGAAGGCGAAACTTATTACCGATGTTCGAGATTTATGGCCGGAGAGTTTATTGGGGGTGGGGGCATTTACTAATAAAGCCGTGTTAAAAGGAGCTTATTGGTTCGAAAAAAAATTATACAAAGCATCTGATCAAATTATCATTAATAGCCCGATTTTCAAAGAGTATATTCAGGAAAAAGGAGTAGAGGCACAGCGAATTCGTTTTATTCCAAACTCTTTAACAAGTGAAGAATTGAATCTTGCTCTCCGTCCTCCACCATTATCAGAAGAAAAAATAAAGGTGATGTATACCGGGAATATTGGTTTAGCGCAAGATATTTTGAAACTGCTTAGCGTTGCGGAACGTTTAAAGGAATATCCAAACATTGAGTTTGTCATTATCGGATATGGTTTTCGAAAAAATGAAGTGGAAACCGAAATAAAGGCAAGAGGGCTGAACAATATTACTTTCACTCAAGCGAAAAGCAGAAAAGCGACTCTTCAGGAATTAGCGGCTGCTCATATTGCCTATGTTAGTTTAGTAGAGAAATCGGTTTTTGATAAAGTATTGCCAGGGAAAATCATTGATTATATGTGTGTCGGCAAGCCGATTGTCGCTGATGTGGCAGGCTTTGCAGCAAACGTGATTCGAGGAGCGCGATGCGGGCTTATAGCTGAAAATAGAAGTGTTGAGCAAATTGCAGATCATATCGTGATGTTGGCTCAAAATCGAGGGTTAATGACCCTTTTTGGAAACAATGGCTATCAATATGCTAAACAACATTTTTACTGGAATCATAATATCGAAAGATTACGCCACATATTAGAAGCTCAGTAAATCATATTCTTGGAGGCTAAGATGTCTAAAAAAGTATGCATGTTTGTTTGGAACCACTTCACAAATGATGCCAGGGTGCTTAGAGAATGCTCGGCATTAACGGAAGTTGGCTATGAAGTAGATTTAATTGCGATTCATGATTGGAAAGATGAACAGTTAGCAAAAGAGGAGCAGCATCCCAACGGTTTTCGGGTTATCCGAGTCAATAATCGGATGAATTCGCTTCTTCGTGTCATTCGTTTCATTAAAAAAGTGAAGAAGAAAAAAATTGAAATGATGCTCCTGTTTTTAATTACTTTCAATATTTTATTGAATCTTGAAGTGATTACAAATTGGTTTGGAGTAACCATCTATTTTAGTTTGCTTGCTTTAGCAGGGATCTTGATCTTTGCACTAACGAAAACAAAAATTCCAACATTAATGGTTCGAGGTTATATTTTTAACCAAATGGTGCGATATGGTCGAAAAAAGAAATATGATTTCTATCACTCGAATGATTTAAACACGCTTATGCAAGGTGTACTCTCAGCTAAGTGGCTTCGCCGTAAAAAGCTCATTTATGATTCTCATGAAGTCCAAACGAGTCGAACGGGATATAACAGTCCTATTTACGGCATAATGGAACGAGTTTTATTATGGTTCGTCGATGAAATCATTACCGAAAATCATACGCGTGCTAAATATCACGATGATCGTTATGGACATTATCCAAATGTTGTTCATAATTACCCAATTCCAACTAACCCTGAGAAAAGCTCGGCTATTAATTTGGCAGAATTATTGCAAATTGAACAAGATGAACCGATTCTCTTGTATCAAGGGGGCATCCAAACTGGACGAGGGTTAGAGAAGATTGTTGAAGCGGTTCCGATGATGGAAAGAGGTACGGTTGTGTTCATTGGAGATGGTCGGCTAAAGCCGGAGTTAGTCAATATGGTTGCGGAACGAAATCTTGAACATCGTATTAAATTTATTCCGAAAGTACCGGTGGATGAACTTCTTCATTATACGAAGCATGCTTACTTAGGATTCCAAGTATTAAATAATGTTTGTTTCAATCATTATTCAGCCTCTTCTAATAAGCTGTTTGAATATATGATGAGCGGAGTGCCAGTTATTGCTTGTAGTTTTCCGGAAATTCAGAAAGTTGTAGAAGAGGAGAAAATTGGTGTTTGTGTTGATTCACATGAGCCGGCATCCATTGCTGAAGGTGTCAATTATTTATTGAATCATCCCGAAGTTCGTGAGCGAATGAGTGTAAATTGTTTACATGCTCGTGAAAAATATAATTGGAAAAAAGAAAAAGAAGTCTTCATTGAGATTTACGAATCAGCCTAAAGTAGTAGATTCATATATAAATCATGAGGAGTGGGGAAGAGATGAAATTATGCACAATGGGATTAGGGTATATTGGGTTACCAACTTCAATTATGTTTGCTAAACATGGAGTAGAAGTGGTAGGTGTGGATCTTGTACCAGAAATTATTAATCAATTAAATGATGGTAAGATTCATATTGAAGAACCTGGATTGCAGGAGTCTTTAACAGAAGTCGTTGAAAGCGGAAAGTTTCGTGCTTCAGTAACGCCGGAAGCAGCCGATGTATTCTTAATTGCTGTGCCAACGCCAAATAAAAAGGATGTACATAGATCATGTGATTTAACCCATGTGTTACAAGCGATGAAACAGATTCTCCCGTTTATTCAAAAAGGAAATACAATCATTATTGAATCGACAATTGCTCCAAGAAGCATGGAAGATCAGATTGCTCCTTTATTAGAAAAAGCAGGTTATATGATTGGTGAAGATTTGTATGTCGTTCACTGTCCTGAACGTGTATTACCCGGACGCATTTTCCATGAATTGGTGTATAACAATCGAGTGGTCGGCGGCATTACAGAAGCTTGTACGAATGCAGGTGCTGCTGTATATGAAACCTTTGTTAAAGGAGAAATTATTCGGACGAATGCAAGTACTGCTGAAATGGCCAAGCTGATGGAAAATACGTTTCGTGATGTAAATATTGCTCTTGCCAATGAATTAGCTAAAATTTGTTTTGAGTTAAACATCAATGCACTTGATGTAATTGCAATGGCGAATAAACATCCTCGTGTGAATATTCATCAGCCAGGGCCTGGGGTAGGGGGGCATTGCTTAGCGGTTGATCCACATTTTATTGTTGCCGAAGCCCCTGAATCTGCTAAAATCATTGAACTAGCTCGTGAAACAAATAGGACAATGCCACAGTATATTGTCGATTGCGTTAATATGTTGCTTAGACATCTGCAGTTTCCGAAGATTGCTGTCTTTGGTCTTTCTTATAAAGGAAATGTGGATGATTTACGAGAAAGTCCTGCCATTGAAGTTATTAACTTATTAATGAAGCAAAAAAATATTGAGCTCACTTTTCATGATCCGCATATTCCGTTGAGTAAAATGCCGGTCGTATCGGCGGAAGAAGCGGTTCATCAAGCTGACCTTATCTTGCTTTTAACTGATCATCAAGAATTTAAAGACATGGATTTGGATATTTTATCTCAGCAAATGAACCGGAAAATGATTTTTGATACGCGTAATTGTATTGATTCAGAACGATTTGAACAAATTCAAGTTGTTAATTTAGGCAATGTTCATGAATGTAAAACATCGGAGCTTGTGAAAAAATTATTAAAAGTGTTGTAATGAAATCGAATGTTGAGTAAACCGTAGCTATATAATGCTGCGGTTTTTTTGATTGCATAAAATTTAGACTTGGTACTATAAGCAGTATACAATAGAGGTATAGTAATAAATGAGGTGAAATGGATGGATGCAGGAGAATTGAACAAAAGATTAGCAGCACATAAACCTTCTATATTAGGAAGTGAAACATTTTCTGAATTCGCGGTTCTATTGCCGCTCGTTGAGAAAGAAGATGGGCTTCATATTCTTTTTGAAGAGCGAGCTCATACATTGAAGCGTCAGCCGGGAGACATTTGTTTTCCGGGCGGAAGAGTGGATCATGATGACCGTGATGAAAAACAGACAGCCATTCGTGAGACGATGGAGGAACTTGGATTAAATCGGCGTGATATTGGCGACCTTTATCCGTTAGATTATATTGTGACACCATTTGGAACAAAGATAACCCCCTTTGCTGGTTATATACATAATCTCGATAATATTCAAGTAAACCAAGCTGAAGTAGCTTCTATTTTTACGGTTCCATTAGCGTTTTTTATTGAACATCCACCTAGAATTTTTCAAGTGAACTATAAGATTGAGCTTGACGAGCAGTTTCCTCTTGATTTAATCATTGGAGGTAAAAACTATGACTGGCAGCCGCGAAAAATGGATGAATATTTTTATCGGTATGAAAATCGCGTGATTTGGGGACTGACCGCGAGGATTTTAACCCATTTTTTAGATGCATTTTGTCGATTGAAGTGAGGACGGAGATGTACTCTTATCCAGGCAGATTTCATTGAAATGTCAGCTAATAGAGGTAAATCAATCAATTTATGTTAAATATTCCAATTTATTCATTGGTGTAAGGTTTTTAGAATAAGTTAATTTTTACAGGAAAGAATAATAATTGTTCCGATTCGTTCTTTTGATCTTTTAAATGAAGATACTCTATTCTCAAGAAAGATTACATATTGAGAAGTGAAAAGCGTGTGAAATTGCGGTTTCGCACGCAATAAGCTTACACATCATTTGATTAACAATATAGTTTAACAGCGCCAACAAAAAGTAGAAAATCAGGACAGAAAAAATGCTTAAGTACAAAAAATACGAATTTTTTAATTTATTTGTTGTATTTAATAGATTTTTCATTTACAATTTCACTAAACTCTTTTATAAACCGGTTTAGTAATTTACTAAATCGGTTTATAAATTTAATTAAAAAATTAAAATCATGAGATAGGATCAAATATTCCCTTATATTTGTGAATGTTTGACAAAGGAGGTAGTGTAGTGTCATCAAAATTTGGTGTTTTAACACTAGGTGACGCCATGATTACGTTAAATCCTGCAGAAACTGGGCCTTTACGATTTGTGACCCGTTTTGAGCGTAAAGTAGGAGGGGCTGAACTAAATTTTGCCATTGGCTGTGCCCGACTTGGTATGCGGGCAAAGTGGCTGAGCCGTTTGGGGAAGGATGAGTTTGGTCGTGTTATTTATAATTTCGCACGCGGCGAAGGGGTGGATATGGGCGATGTAGCTTATGTAGAAGGTTATCCAACATCTTTGAATTTCAAAGAAATTCGAGAAGATGGTTCAGGGAAGACTTTTTATTATCGATATCAGTCGCCTATTTTAACTCTAGAGCCAGAAGATATCACGGATCGGATGTTTGAAGACATTGATCTTGTCCATCTTACAGGTGTATTTTTGGCTATAGATTCTAAAAATGTAGAGATTGCTAAGCGAGTTATGGAAATCGCTAAACAAAAGGATATCCCGGTTTCATTTGATCCTAATATCCGCTTGAAGCTATGGACGATTGAGGAAGCGAGAGCTGTTTATGCAGAACTTTTCCCATATGTTGATATTTTGCTAACAGGACTTGATGAAATACGGTTGATTAATGGATTTGACTCTGAAGAATCCTTGGAGGAATTCGCACATATCAACAAGATTGATCAGCTTGTCATTAAGGACGGGGCCAACGGTTCGAAGCTGTATACAAATGGGGTGTGGCATAGGAAAGAAGCATTCCCGGTAATTCCGGTAGACACTGTTGGTGCGGGAGACGGTTTTGATGCCGGTTACATTTACGGGTATCTTCATGATTTATCAATCGAAGAACGTTTGGCATTCGCAAACGGTGTTGGGGCCCTTGTCACGACTGTGTTAGGGGATAACGAAGGCTTGCCATATTTGGAAGAAGTGCGGGCTTTCATACAAAATGAAGATGTTATTGAAAGATAAGGTAATGAAGAGGATATTTAAAGGGGGTAGAGGTAATGGATAAACATTCAATTATTCATCGAATAACAGAGACGAAGGTTGTGGCTGTTATTCGGGGGCAGGATGCAGAGGAAGCCATCCAACTGTCTAAAGCTGCTATGGAAGGAGGAATCCGAGCAATCGAATTAACGTATACCACTCCACAAATTGAAGACGTTTTTAAAGAGTTGCAAAATACGGATGCACTCTTAGGAGCAGGCTCTGTATTGGATTCAGAAACAGCACGTCATGCCATTTTAGCTGGTGCTCGTTTTATTGTGAGTCCGTATTTTGCCGAAAATGTTGCAGTGCTTTGTAATCGATATGGCATTCCCTATATGCCTGGGTGTATGACAATTAGAGAAATGGCTATGGCTCTTGAAGCAGGCTGTGATGTTCTGAAACTATTTCCGGCAAATCACTTTGAACCGTCTTTTATCAAGTCTGTAAATGGTCCGCTGCCTAATGTAAGAATTATGCCAACAGGCGGAATTAATTTGGACAACATGAAGGAGTGGTTACATGCAGGTGCAGTAGCAACTGGAATTGGAAGTGACTTGAATAAAGCCTATCAGAGCGGTGGCTATGAAGCCGTAGTTGAATTAAGTAAAAAATATATGCAGAAAAGTGCTGAATAACGGGGGTGTATGATGAATATTACATTTAGATGGTATGGCAGAGGTAATGATACTGTCACTTTGGAGCAGGTTAAACAAATTCCTGGAGTTAAGGGGATTGTCTGGGCCTTACACCAAAAACCTGCCGGTGAGGTATGGGAAAAGGAAGAAATTAAAGAAGAAATCGAGTATATCCAGTCGTTTGGATTTCACACAGATGTTGTGGAAAGTGTAAATGTTCATGAATCCATTAAATTAGGCAATGAAGACCGTATGATGTATGTCGAAAATTACAAAGAGACGATTCGTAACCTTGCAGAGGTTGGAGTAAAAGTCATTTGTTATAACTTTATGCCGATTTTTGATTGGACTCGTACGGAAATGTTCCATCCTTTGGAAGATGGTTCAACAGCTTTATTTTATGAAAAAGCAAAGGTGGATAAGTTAGATCCACAAGAGCTAATTCGTACGGTAGCAGAAGCTTCCGATTTAACATTGCCTGGTTGGGAACCAGAAAAGATGGAGCGAATTTCTGAATTATTTGAAGCCTATAAAAGTGTAGACGAAGAAAAGCTGTGGGAGAATTTGGGGATATTCCTAAAAGAAATATTACCTGTAGCCGAGGCATGCGGGATTAAAATGGCGATTCATCCGGATGATCCACCTTGGTCTATTTTTGGCTTGCCACGCATCATTACGGGTGAAGCAAGTTACGAGAAATTAATTGCCATTTCTGATTCACCGTCGAATGCATTTACGATGTGTACAGGTTCAATGGGAGCGAATCCTGAAAATGATATGGTTCAAGTAGCTAAGAAGTATGCTTATCGTGCTCCTTTCTCCCATATTCGTAATGTGAAAATTTACGAAAACGGTGACTTTGTGGAAACATCTCATTATACACAAGATGGTTCCATTAATGTTAAGGGTGTGGTAGAAGAATTAAGCAAGCAAAATTATACTGGCTATGTAAGACCTGACCACGGTCGTCACATTTGGGGAGAGGTTTGTCGCCCAGGTTACGGATTATACGACCGAGCTTTAGGAATTATGTATTTACTTGGATTGTGGGATGCATATGAATCAAGCAAAGTAGGTGATAAACAATGATTCCAATTCACGAGAACTTAACAGGCAGAGTAGCCGTAATCACAGGTGGAAGTGGTGTATTGTGTTCAAAAATGGCTGAAGAATTAGCTCGTCATGGGGTTAAAATAGCCATTTTAAACAGAACAGCTGAAAAAGGGCAACAAGTGGTCGAAACTATTAGCCAAGCTGGTGGTACAGCCATTGCGATTGCCGCAGACGTTTTGGATAGAACTTCATTAGTGAATGCAAAAGAGAAGGTCATTGAAGCGTTCGGGCGCATAGACTTGTTAATCAATGGAGCTGGAGGCAATCATCCTGATGCCATTACGGATTCGGAGAAATTTGAGGAAGATGTAGAAGGAAAATCATTTTTTGACTTGAATGAAAACGGTTTTTCAAAAGTTTTTTCCAGTAACTTCACAGGTACATTTTTAGCAAGTCAGGTTTTTGGAAAGACATTATTAGAAGCAGAATCACCTGCTATAATCAATCTTTCCTCCATGAGTTCCTATGCACCGATGACCAAGGTACCAGCTTATAGCGCTGCTAAAGCTTCGGTTAATAATTTTACAATGTGGATGGCTGTTCATTTTGCTGAAGCAGGTTTACGGGTAAATGCTATTGCTCCAGGATTCTTTTTGACAGAGCAAAATCGAGACCTGCTGCTTAATGAAGATGGCAGTCTAACTGCACGATCTAATAAAATTATTACCGCAACACCGATGAAACGCTTTGGACAACCTGAAGATTTACTTGGTACTTTGCTTTGGCTTGCTGATGAATCCTATTCAGGTTTTGTCACAGGAATTACGGTGCCAGTTGATGGTGGTTTCATGGCTTACTCAGGTGTGTGAGTTTTAAAGGAGCTTTTCTAAATAAAAGGACCTTTTATCACAGCTTACTGATTATGGGAGGGTATTGGGAAATTGTGTTTTTGGTGTAACAGGAAGATGATTGTAAAGCCGTTCCTAATATAATAGAATATTTGTTAATGTATCATAAACGATTTTACTAAAATGGTGATATATACCGGTACAAAAACACAAGATAGGAATGAATGAAATGAAAGCTATTACAATTACTGATGTCGCCAAACATGCGAAGGTATCGAAAAGCACAGTTTCCCAATACTTGAACAAGCGATACGAGTACATGAGTGAAAAAACGAGAAAAAAAATTGAAGAGACGATTGAAGAGCTGAACTATCAACCTAATATTATAGCGCGAAGTTTAAAACAAAAATCTACTTTTACGGTTGGAGTAGTGGTTGCCAATATTCTTCACACGTTTTCTACACAAATTATTCGTGCTATAGAAAACTACTTTTATAAACAAGGGTTTCATATTATTGTATGTAATGCAGATGATAATCCTGAGAAGGAAAAGAACTATATAGAAATGCTAAGAGCAAAGCAAGTCGATGGAATCATCATTTTTCCCACAGGGGACAATCTTGATTTATATAAACGTATGAAGAGTGATCAGTTTCCAATAGTGTTTATGGACCGGGCGATAGAAGAATTAAATATTGCGACAGTTATGCTCGATAATCAGCATGCGTCTAAATTAGCCATAGATCGATTTGTCGAAAAAGGTTATGAAAACATTGCGATCATAACTACTTCTATAATCCGGAATATTAGTCCACGTCTTGAACGTATTCAAGGATACAAAGAGGCGCTTGAATCACATGGCATACCATTCAATCGGGATTATATTAAAACAGCGAATGCTGAAGAAATTTCGGACAAGCTTTCAGAATTATTTGAATTGAAAAAGCCGCCTCAAGCCATATTAGCAGGAAATGATATCGTGCTTAATGAAGTTTTAAGATATATGAAAAAACACGATTTAAACATTCCTGATGATGTTGCGGTTATAGGAATTGACGAAGTTCCATATGTTGATTTCTATACACCGACTATAACAACGATTAATCAGCCAGCAATAGAAATGGCAAACCAAGCAGCAGAATTATTGCTTAATCAAATCAATAAAACAGGAAAAGAAGACACAAGCGTGCATCGTTTGAAACCGACTTTGCTGTTAAGAAATTCTTGCTAGATTTCAGGTGAAAAAAAAGTATTTTTTCACCTGGATTTTACTAAATCGATTTACTGTCGAGAAGGCTCTATTAAACTATATCGTTGCTCAACAGTGTTATACAAAAGACTGTCACACTCATTTGATATATAAATGGAGTGACACTCTTTTTTTAAATAATCAATATATGAGGCCCTCAGATTTTACTAAATCTGAGATTTTTGATGTTCTTTTCGATAATTAACTGGATTGTAGATAAACTTTTATTTTTCCGCATAAACAACCTTTCAATTTTTAACGTTTGGTATGAGAAAGAAACTTCACACATACCGGATAAGGAACAGATACGCTCCCTTGAAGCAGCGTTAATCGTCCTGTTTGCTGATCGCGTGCAAATAAAGTAATATTCCCTGACTTTTCATTGGTAGCAATAAGAAAGGATTCGGAGGGGTCAAGCGCGAAATCACGTGGCCAGTGTCCTTCTGTTCCGATAAGCTGTAGTAAGGTAAGATGTCCGGTTTCGCTATCAACAACAAACACTGCAATGCTATCGTGACCGCGATTAGCTGCGTAAACAAAACGACCGTCAGACGATATAGAAATCGCACTTCCTTGATTGTTGGCGTAGAAATCACTTGGAACAGAGCGAATGCTTTGAATCATCTTAAAACATCCGGTGTTTTTTTCGAATTGGAGAACGATGACTTCCGGACGAAGCTCGGCCATGACATAGACGTATTGTTGATTTGGATGAAAAACAAGATGTCTTGGGCCGCTGCCAGGAGCTGTTGCTAACCGATTTACTTCATGAAGTTGATCTTGTGTGACGCGATATGTAAGGATGGAATCGATTCCTAAATCGACAGCAATGATATACTGCTCATCAGGGGAGAATCCAGCATAATGAGTATGCGCTTTTTCTTGTCGCTCTTTGTTTGGACCCGAACCTCTATGTTGAATAGTGGATATAACATGGCTAAGAGCGGCATTTTCCTCAATATGATAGGATTCAATAAGTCCGTCTCCATAGCTTGCTGCAACAAGCATGTTGTTGTTCTTGTTTACACTAATATGGCAATACGATCCATTTTCAGATTCAGATGTATGTAATAAAGTCAGTTCACCGGTATTGTGATGAATGGAAAAGCTTGCAATAGCGCCTTTTCCCTCTACTTTATAGTTGGCATATAAAAATTGGTTGTTATCACTAATAGCTAAATAAGTTGGATCCGTTAATGTCGCAGCTAAGCGAGGCTGACTAATTGTGCTTGTTTTTGGGTCAAGTGTAAATGAATAGATTCCCTTGCTTATTCCTCTTGTGTATGTGCCGAGATAGCCAATGAATGTCAAGGTATTTCCCTCCTTTGTATCTCGTATTATAGCGTCAAAAAGGTGCCCTCAAAAGAGAGGAACACCATAAGCTGATTCTGTTAAGTAGACGATACGGCTTCAATTGGAATATGAGAAAAGGAAGAAGTGAGGAATAGCCCTTGATCAGTTAATTTAATTTCAGGAATGACAGGCAATGCTAAAAATGCAAGTGTTAAAAACGGATTAAATTGTTGACTTGCGTTCAATTTGGTTAGTGCTTGATCTATTTCCGCTAATTTCGTAATTACTTGTTGGTAGGGGGAGGTCGACATTAAACCAGCAATCGGTAGTGATAATGAGGCCAATACTTTACCATGCTGAATGACGACTAAACCGCCTTGCATTTCTTTAATTGCTCGAGCAGCTACCGCCATGTCTTCGTTGTTTGTTCCTGCGATGATTAAATTATGAGAGTCGTGAGCAACCGTTGTCGCAATGGCCCCTGACTTTAATCCGAGGCCTTTCACAATACCGAGCCCTATATTTTTTGTATGATGATGTCGTTCAATCACAGCTAAAGTTAAGTGATCGATATCGCTTGAATATTGAAATACACCTGTATCGTCAACATTCACTTTTTCGACTAGATGTTTTGTAATAAGACTATTTGGGATGATTTCGATAATATTAGCTAAGTTATTTGCGAAAGAAATAGCAAAGTCCGTTGCTTGTAAATCATGAAAATGAACGGTATTTTTTAATGAATCTTCTATGCCCAATGGCTGTACTTCTGGAAAATGAATCAGTTCACCTTGTGCACAAACTAGTTCTCCGCTTTTATAAACCGAATCAATATTAATGGAAGATAAATCATTGAGTAATAAAAAGTCCGCTTTATATCCAGGAGCAATAGCTCCTTGATTCGCTAATCCAAAACATTGTGCTGTATGAATAGAGGCCATTTTAATTGCATTAATCGGTTCAATTCCATGTGTAATGGCGAGGCGAACATTATAATCGATGCTTCCTTCACGATGAATATCATCTAGATGACGGTCATCTGTGACAAACAAGCAGCGGTGAATATTATTTTGGTTGATAGCGGGAAGAAGATTGATTAAGTCTTTGGCAACGGTACCTTCTCGAAGCATTAAATACATACCATTTCGAAGTCGTGCCTGAGCTTCTTTGGCTGTTGTACTTTCGTGATCAGTTGTAATATGAGCACTCCCGTACACGTTTAGCTGTTGGTTTGTTAATCCCGCAGCATGGCCATCTATTTTTTTATGCAAGGAGTTTGCATCTGTTAATTTTTGTAACATATCAGCATCACAACTTTCGACAGCTGGATAATTCATTACTTCTGCTAATCCAAGTACGCGGGGGTGCTGATAAAATGGTAATAAATCTGAGCTGTTTAATGTCGCGCCAGCATGTTCAAAAGAAGTAGCGGGAACGCAAGAGGGGAGCATAAAGTAGAAGTCAAAAGGGAGCTGCTCCGATTGGTCCAGCATATATTGAATGCCCGTTGATCCAGCAACATTAGCAATCTCATGAGGATCAGCGATGACACATGTTACACCGTGCACAAGCAGTGCTTTCGCAAATTCTGAAGGACGAACCATGGAGGATTCGATATGAACATGTCCATCAATGAAGGATGGTGATACATACTTTCCTTCGGCATCGATTTCTTTTTTACCTGTATATGTTCCGATGCCGGCAAAAAAACCGTCCACAATGGCGATATCTCCTTCAAAGATATTTCCGTTAAACACATCGATAATTTTTCCATTTTTAATGACACAATCAGCCGCTTCTTTCCCGGAAGCTACGTTAATTCGTTTTTGTAACATACGTTGATCCATCGGTTCATCACTCCTTTGTCACATCATCTCTTTTGAATGAGGCTCTGTTATGGTACACGGTTGATTTTTGGTTTATTTGTGTGATCAATAATATTATTTAACAAAGCTTTGAATTAATATTCTACTTTATCGCTGAAAGTTTCCCACGTTCTAAACGGTAAATCATAGTTTGGAGAATCTAGCTTTTTCATTTGCAAGGAGCGTTGATGGATGGGGAGTTCTAGCTCTTCATAGATAAATTGATCATCGAAACCGATTGCAGCAGCATCTTCTTTCGTACAAGCATAATAAACGGCTTTTGGGCGTGCCCAGTATAAAGCACCGATACACATTGGGCAAGGCTCGCAGCTTGTATACACTTCACAATCGTCTAGTTGGAAGGAATTTAAATTTTTGCATGCATCGCGAATTGCTTGAACTTCAGCATGGGCTGTTGGGTCGTTTATTGTTGTGACATTATTACATCCTTTACCGATAATTTTTCCATCTTTAACAATCACGGCTCCAAACGGACCGCCGCCTTTTGCTAACACATTGTCTTTCGCTAGTTGAACAGCCATATCCATGAATTTTACATCCATGTTTAACACTCCTTTTCGTTATGAATATTAATGTTAAAATTTGTAACATAACTCATATATACATATTACCATGAAATGGGTTTAATGACATGCTAAGCGTGTATAAAGAGGGGGTGTATCCTAGCCTAATTTTACTTTCGTTATAGGAAGTGATAGAGTTGGATATAAATATTTTAGTAGTGAAGGTGAGGAAATTGGAATTTTTAGGTGTATTATTGCCTATTTTTGGTATATTTGTCCTAGGGTTTATCGGTCAGAAGAAATTTCATTTAGAGCCAAAAGCAATCTCAACGGTGTCTGTTTATTTAATGTCACCTTTTCTTGTTTTTCGCACTTTTTATACAACGGAATTTAATACGGATTATTTATTTTTAATTTTCTTTACATTTATTCTTTGTATATCGCTCGTTTTAATTGTCTATATTGTTTCGTTTATTCGCTCGTATTCGCGAACGGAAACGTGCAGCTTGATTTTGGCTTCTGCATTTATGAATAATGGGAATTATGGTACACCGGTTGTTTTCTTATTATTTGGTGCTGTTGGTTTAGATTATGCAATTGTCCTGATGGTCGGTCAACAGCTTGTAATGTGTACGATTGGGATTTATTATGCAGCAAAGGGAAGTCCTGAAGGAAATGGAATTCAGTCTGCGCTTCGTGCCGTCAGACGAATGCCGATTGTATATGGTGCAATAGCGGGTTGGCTGTTTCATTTCTTCCATATCCCATTAAGTAAACCGATTATGGAAGCTATTAGTCTTGTGGCGGATGCAGCGATCCCAACCGTAATGCTTGTACTAGGAATGCAGTTAGCGACCATTTCGTTGCGAAAAATGAAAGTACGAAGAATTTCGCTTGCTTTGTTCCTTAAATTAGCGATTTCGCCAACAATCGCATTTTTACTAACACTGATTCTCCCTGTAGATGAAGTCATTAAACAAATTATGATTATTGTTGCGGCGATGCCATCTGCAGCTAATACGACGATGTACGCCCTGCAATTTGACACAGCACCAGAATTTGTTTCCAGCGTAACATTTATTAGTACGGTCTTAAGTTTGGTTACTCTGCCAATTGTTCTCCTTATATTATTATAGATTTTATAAATTTACAGTTATTTCTAAAACTTCAGAAAAGACTTTTTGAGCAGAACGTTATAAAATTTACTTAATTACTTTAGCTATGTTAAATGATCTTGTTGAATCGTTACTATTTTAGATGAGGAGGGGTAGAAGTGCTGCAAACGACAGTTGACTTAGTGAATGTAGAACAAATTGAGGCGATTTTAAAAGAACTTGTGCAAGATTCCTATGAGGAAGTGAAAGAAGAAGGGCTATTATTATGCATGGAATGTGGGGATGTTGATTTGTATATTACAGCATCACATCATGAACTGCTTCAAGATGCAATTCACCGTAACTTTCAGGTTGATGAATATGGAAAAGTAATCAATCGTGAAAAATATCAACAGTTAATGGATGATTTGAACGAATACTTTGTAAAGCTTCATATAGAAAGTGGCTACTTTGATTACTATCCAGCAGGTACATATGAAATAGATGGAGAACAACGTGTATCGGAGACAGATATGTTGGCACCAAAAGGTCAGTTTTATGCACCGTTTGAAGATGCTAAATATATATAAGAATGTTCTTTTTCGAAACGGCTTGGCTTAAACGTCGATTTCGAAAAAAGTACTAAACATCCTAGTCGGATTTTCAACCTTATCTATATATGGATAAGGTTTTTGTTTTTTATAAAGGATATTTTGTTTTTTGCAAAGAATAAATTATATAGGTAACAAGTAATAAGACTTATTAATGGGGGGATATTTGTGCAATATTATTTAGCAACGGATGAAAAAAATAAAAAGCAAGTGCGTTCGTTAGTGAAGAAGCTAAAAACACGAGGCTACAATTGTTTGAATGATTCCAATGTCATAAGGCAAACATCTTGTAAGTCTAATATTGTAAAAACGGATGAATCGGAAGAACAAATGATAGAAAAGGCTGATTTTATTTTAGTGTTTCTCAAGGCTGGAAAAGGGAGTTTATATACGATTGGCTATGCGCTTGCTTTAAAGAAAAAGATTATTGTATATTCTCCTGAGAAAGAACATTATCACCTTGGAAAAAAATCGATTTTTCACAACATGCCCTATGTTGATATTTGTAGCGGTACGTTTTATAAATTAGAAAAAATGCTTCACTCTGTATTTGTAGCGTAAAAGCGTACAAGATTCGTTTCAAATCTGTAACAAGTAAATAACAATTATTACATTAAAGAAGTTACCCCCACATTGTTTAACCATGATCTCGTATCGTGTAATAGAACATAAATTAAAGGGGAGAGATTTGATTTGAGAATAATCGATATCGATCAATTATTGTTAGCGACGGTAGATATAGAGACGGAATCGGTTGCAAATCAACTTCATACGTTTCATATATACGATATTGATCAAGTATTGGAAAAAACAAGAGATGAGTGAAAGCATGACAATGTGTGCATGCTTTTTTTCTGTGTTAAAAGCTATGTTAATGAATATTGTTGATTAATAGGCTCTTTTTAACACAGCTAAATAAAAAAAAGCTCCTTACGTGAAGGAGCGGTATACGAAGTTATGATAGAGATTGTCATGAAGGTACGTACGCATGGATGGGCTAATCCTGATGCATTATTCTTGGTTGTGAGATGAGAATTAAGACTGACGGCCTTTAATAAAGCCGAGCAAAACGAACATAGCAACAGATCCAACAACAAAAACTCCCTTAATAATGCCAACAAGAAGTTCATCGTACATGTATAAGACCTCCATAAAAAAGAATTAAGATACAGCGTAGAATTTACCATTTCTAGGTGAATTATAACATATTTGTTGAAGGGAGTAGTAACAAAAGCGTTAATTCAAGTTTAATGCTTTTCTCGTTTGCGAACCGACGACCCCATCCGCGGTTAAGTTTTTATCCTTTTGAAACTTTTTAACGGCCTTTTCTGTATTCGAACCAAATATACCGTCTGTTCCTTTTGTTGAATAGCCAAGTGAGGTTAGTTTCTTTTGCAGCGTAACAACTTGAGGACCTTGACTTCCTTTTTTTAGTACTGTATCGACTGTTCCAACTGGCATTGTTTCGGTCCCTGTCACTTTAAAGCCATTAGCAGCGGCAATAGCCTTAAATGATTTAGACGAGCTTGTAATAATAACAGGCGTACCTACTTTTACTTTTGAATAAAGCCATTTTACATCTTCGTTGTACATGCGAACGCAGCCAGCACTTACATATTTACCAATAGAACTGGCGTTATTATTGCCATGAATGGCATAGGTAGTACCCGGCGTGTTTCTTGCATTAATGCCAAGCCATCTGTTCCCTAAAGGATTTCTTGGGTCACCGCCTCTAATGTTTTCTTTGTAGTACGGTCTGTTGACAATTTTGTTGACAATCTTAAACTTTCCTTCCGGGGTGTACGAGGGTTTTTTACCAGTCGCAACGAGAAAAATTTTGGTGAGTTTATTATTCTCATAATAGGCTAATTGATTAGTAGTTTTATTAATGATAATCAATTGCTTTGAAGCGGCACCGGCAGGCGGACTGTAAAAAACAAAACAAGAAACGAAAAATAATAGCACTACGAGTAATTTCTTCATATCTCTTTCCCATCCTTCTAAATTGGCGAATCCTTTTATTTTATGCATCGTAAAGAATCTGGATGACAAATAGAAGTTAAAATAGGTATAAAAGCAGGATATGTTTTTAGGAAACACACTTTATGGATGATTTCATACATTGAAGTAAACAATGGGGGGTGGAGAATATGGTAAAAGCTAATATTGAGGATTATTTAGAGCAGGGGATGTATGGAAAGAAGGAAATTAATCCAGCAGAAAGACGAAAATACCTTAGTTCATTACGAGAGCGCGTTATTGTGGTGCTTACTCAAGCACAAGTGCTAGAAAAAGAAGTATACACAGAACTTCTTCCATTATTCAAACAACATCCGAAAGCGTGCGTATTTTTAAATGGTCATATGAATTATACTCATCTTATTAAATATGTGAAATTGGCAACGACTCACAATATTCACTATAAAATTGTGTTAAATAAAGATCACAACTCTGACCTAGGGTTAGTTTTTGCAGAAGAGTTCGCCATTGATCGAGATAATATTTATATAGAAAAAAAACAGAAGAGTGTAAACATAAAGCCGGTGAAAAGGAGTTTCTGGAAACGGCTTATCCGTTTTTGCAGAAGAATAGTAAAATAAGTTGTATGTGTACATATCATCATACAAGTGAATCCCAAAACAAAGCCTCTATCGTTACGATAGAGGCCTTGTTTTGAATATAAGCTTAAGATGTTTTCTTCAAGTAAGAGACATCTTCTCTTTCTTTTTCTTCTGTTTTCTTCTTATTAGAATGGATATATGCTCCGAAGAATAAACCGGCTACTAAAATGCCGCCTCCAACTGCGTTTCCTAAAAATACCGGTACGAAATTACTGAAGTAGTCCGTCCACGTTAAGGCTCCTGCAAAAATTGCAGCTGGAATGATAAACATATTGGCCACAACGTGTTGAAAACCGATAGCTACGAATGCGACAATTGGGAAAATCATACCCATAATTTTTCCAGCAGTATCTTCTGCACTATAAGTAATCCATACCCCTAGTCCAACAAGCCAGTTACAACCAACGGCCGAGATAAAAGCCATCCAAAAACTATCTTCCACCTTAGCTGTTGCTGTATAAATCGTTTTTTCTAAGTAGACGCCTGATCCTGTTAATCCAAGTAGATGTCCGAAAAAATAGGCAACAAAAACAGCACCAATAAAGTTGGTGATGGTAATTAATGTCCAGTTGATTGTCAGTTGTTTAACTGTAACTTTTTTAGCGAGTGCGGCCATTGGAACAGCCATCATATTTCCCGTTAATAATTCACCACCAGCGATGATTGTAAGAATTAAGCCTAGCGGGAAGACTGCGCCTCCGATTAAAGCATTCAGTGTACCCCATTCATGCGGTAAATCGGCAACGACGCGAATATGAAATAAGTATCCTAATGAAATGTAAGCGCCACCTAAAAAACCTAAAATGAGAATGCTTAAAAGTGGCATTGAAACTTTCTTTACCCCTGTTTTTACGGCGATATTCGCCATTTCTTGTGGACTATTGTAACCCATCTTGTACCCCCTTGTTGTTCTTTTAAATTCAATCATTTGTAAATTTGTGAAACAAACTCCTATTGATATAGTACAATTAACTTCACCCAAATTATTATGTCATCTGTGTTACTAAAAAGCTATTATAAAATGATGTTACAGGTGATTTTTTTTTAAAAAAACTATAGTTGTTTCGCTTGTTATATAACAATTCACCTGTACTAGTATAAATGAATGTATATATATAACAAGTGAATTTCTTTATATTCCTCAGTCTATTTACAAATTGAGAATGAAAATTTTCCGAAAATTTTGTGATATAAGGGTTGAACTTTACTTCATGGAAGGAGTAAAATAATTAATACAGATTTTAATCAAAAGTCTAGTAAATTAAATCAACAAGGGGTCTTGGTAATGAAGGAACAAGAATTGGCAATCACGCTTAGCACAACAAAAAAGGAAAAGCCGCAAGCGGATCAACTTCAATTTGGTAAAAATTTTACCGATCATATGTTTATTATGGATTATATGCAAGGACAAGGATGGCATGATCCAAGAATCGTTCCTTATCAACCGCTCACATTAGAGCCATCGGCAATGATTTTTCACTATGGACAATCTGTTTTTGAAGGGTTAAAAGCTTATTTGACAGAAGAGGAAGAAGTTCTTTTATTCCGTCCAGAAAAGAATTTTGAACGCTTAAATAGATCAAACGAACGTTTATGTATTCCAGAGATAGATGTAGAATTCGCTTTAAAAGCATTGAAAGAGTTAATTCGTGTCGATCGTGATTGGATTCCGCAAGAAGAAGGTACATCTTTATACATCCGTCCATTTATTATTGCAACGGAGCCATACTTAGGTGTATCACCGTCGGATCGTTATAAATTTATTATTATTATGTCACCAGTAGGTTCTTATTATAAAGAAGGAATTAAACCAGTTAAAATCGCGGTGGAAACAGACTTTGCCCGTACTGTTAGAGGTGGAACAGGTGAAGCTAAAACAGGCGGTAACTACGCTTCTAGCTTAAAAGCACAGGAAATATCTGAGAAGTCAGGGTACTCACAAGTTCTTTGGTTAGACGGTGTAGAGAAGAAATATGTTGAAGAAGTAGGAAGTATGAACGTATTCTTCAAAATTAACGGTGAAGTGGTTACACCGGCTCTTAGTGGCAGCATTCTTCAAGGGATTACTCGTGCTTCAATTATTGAATTATTGCAATATTGGAATGTTCCAGTAACAGAGCGTCGTATTTCGATGCAAGAAGTTTACGATGCGTATAAAGCGGGTCAATTAGAAGAAGCGTTTGGAACAGGAACAGCTGCTGTTATTTCTCCAATTGGTGAATTTTATTGGAAAGAGGAACAAATGGTTATCAACAACGGTGAAACCGGCGAATTATCCCAAAAATTATATGATACATTAACAGGAATCCAAAACGGTAAAGTAGCAGATTCGTTAAATTGGATTACAAAATTAGAAGATTAAATTACACAATCACACAAATATACAAATACGACAAAAAACCCTTTTTAAAAAAAGGGTTTTTTTGCATGCTATGCAAAATGAGAATAGAGGAAAATTAATAAAGCGATTTCGATTTTAACATCAATGAAATGTTATAGATACTATAAAGAAAAATCGCTTGTAGTAATTTTAAATGTATATCTAGAATGTAATTGTATTTAAACCAAGGTATTTTAAGCGGTTATATTT
>NZ_JBALMU010000033.1:0-16182 GCF_036962285.1 Bacillus sp. JJ634 | reverse complement strand
GGAGGGATTTATATGGATATTTTAAGACCCAATTGCAGCGCCATCGCCCCTTGGATCGACTCCACCTTGAAGGAAATTATGCTCATCAATTCGAATGGCTTGTGCATGTCCCATGATGCCATCGAATTCTTCAACTACTTCTACGAGATGTCCTTTGTTCTTTAACGTTTGAATCGCATCAGCTCCTACTCGACTTTCGATTTTTAAAGCCTCACTATCTTCTCCCCATGTTCTTCCCCAAACAAAACGCGGCTCACTAATAGCCTGTTGCGGGTCCATTCCATAATCAATCATCCGAGTAATAATCGCGGTTTGCGTTTGCGGCTGTCCTTCTCCGCCTTGCGTTCCGTACAAAATACGAGGCTCTCCATTTCGACAAGCGATAGCCGGCATTAACGTATGGAACGAACGCTTAGCAGGCTCCAACGTATTTACATGGTGCGGATTCAATGAGAAGAAGGAACCGCGGTTTTGTAAAAGAATACCCGTATTCCCCGCAACAACCCCTGAACCAAATTCAAAATATAAACTTTGAATAAATGACACCGCATTTCCATCACAATCAACGACTGCGGCATAAGCTGTATCACTTCCAAGCGAAGGACTCGTCAATGGCTTCGCATCCGTTTGAATCGCATCAGCTAGTTTAGACGCATATTGTTTACTTAATAATTTTTCAAGCGGGATATCAAAAAACTCCGGATCTGTTAATACTTGATTTCGATCACGGAAACCTGATTTTAAAGCCTCCACAAGTAAATGATAATATTCGGCCGATCCATGTTCGATTTCTTGTAACTGAAAGTTCTCAATAATATTTAATGCCATCAAACCAACAAACCCTTGAGAGTTAGGAGGTACTTGATAAATCGTATAATCGCGATAATCTGTTGAAATAGGCTCTACCCAATTGCCATGGTGAGCGGCAAAATCATCTGCTGTAAGCAATCCGCCTTGTTCTTTTAAAAAGGAAACAATCTCTTCTGCTAGTTCACCTTTATAAAAAGCATCTCGCCCTTTTTGTGCAAGCAACGCTAATGTAGCAGCTAAATCCTTTTGAATAAATCGCTCACCAGCTTGCGGAATCTCTCCATTTGGCATATAAATATCCGCAGTAACTGGGGTTTTCGCAATCCACTCTTGATTCTTCTCTGTATAGACAACTTGATTTTTTGTAATGGGGAAGCCCTTTTCTGCATACTCAATTGCAGGCTGCAATACTTCAGCTAATGTCATCGTTCCATACTCTTGTAAAATAGCATCCCAGCTATCTAGCATTCCAGGAACTGTAATGGCACTGCGAGTTCCGCGAAACGGAATGCTCGTCTCATTCTTATAAGCTTCTCTTGTCGCACCCATTCCAGATCTTCCGCTGCCATTATAACCGCGAATTTTCCCTTCACTTTTCTTATACGTTAACCAAAAAGAGTCACCGCCTAATCCCGTCATATGCGGATAAACTACCGCAAGACAAGCACTCACTGCAATCGCAGCGTCAAAAGCATTTCCTCCTTTTTCCAACATTTGATTCCCTGCCATCGAGGCTAAATAATGAGGACTAACAACCATGCTTTTTGTACCAACAATCGATTTCATCTTCTTCCCTCCTGTAATTTATTAACTATTCAGTAAATTTATTATACCTCTTTTTAACAACAATTTGTTGATTCATTCATCATTTTTATTTCTTTTTTTATGTATAATTTCCATTTCTATTTCATTTCGTAACTTTCAAAAAAACTTTATATACTTTTGGAAATATTTTTTGTTATTATAAATACAAATAGTTTAGAAAATTCAGTAAGGAGGAACCCATATGGGAAATCGGTATAAAGAATTAACACTGGGCATGATGCGCAGCGGAATTTTAGGATTTGGCGGCGGTCCTTCTGTTATTCCGTTAATTCGCCATGAAGCGGTTACTCGTTATCAGTGGCTGGATGATGATGAATTCGGTGAAACGCTAGCAATTGCCAATACCTTACCTGGACCAATCGCAACGAAAATGGCCGCTTACTTAGGCTATGTAACAAAAGGATGGACTGGAGCACTTGTAAGCGTGTGTGCACATATTTTACCAACTTGTTTTGCGATGGTATTTTTAGCCGCTTTTATAAGCGTATTGAGCAGCTCTGCCGTTGTAGCGAGCATGATTGCAGCTGTGATGCCCGTTGTTGCCGTAATGCTTGGACAGATGGCGTATGAGTTCGGTGAAAAAGCAGTAAAAGGGCTAGGTATCATCCTTGGTATTTTCTTCTTCGCTCTTTCTTTTATCCTTCTGCAAGTTGTTTCTTTACACCCAGGCATTGTTATTATGATTTTCCTTGCCTACGGAACAGTTCATTTTAAGTTCAAAAGTAAATTCGCATCGAAACGCCATTCTAATGATAAGAAGGAGGAATCTGCCTCATGATTTGGTTTCCCATCTTTTTAGCCTTTTTCATTGCCAATATTCTTGGGTATGGCGGCGGCCCTGCGTCGATTCCACTCATGTACGATCAAATTGTTACGCGTTATGGCTGGCTCAACAATACGGAATTTTCAAATATGCTGGCACTCGGTAATGCTCTTCCGGGACCTATCGCTACGAAAATCGCCGCCTTTGTTGGATATGAAGTATACGGATGGCCAGGGTTCATTATGGCGTTAATTGGTACAGTTGTCCCTTCAGCGGTTGCACTCATTTTATTACTAAAAATCATTCGACGTTATCGTCACTCCCTTGTCTTCAAAGGGGTATCGCTGCTCGCCCAACCTGTCATTGCCATTATGATGCTTCTTATTACTGTAACGATCGCAACCGATGCTGTTCATTCAATCGGCTACGTACACTCACTCATTATTGCGCTTTTTGCCTTTCTAGCATTAGGGAAATTCAAGATCCATCCGGCATTTGTCATTATTCTTGCCTTTATGTATGGCGGAATTATTATCCCATGGACGTCATAATCCACCTTAAACAGGTGGATTATTTTTAGTTGATCTATACGATTTTTTAGCTTAGAGCGCTTAAAAGTTATGAAGGACAACATTCCGAAATACTGCAAAGAATGGGGCTGTTCATTAGATTTTCATTGATGCTTTTTATTTTCGGGACTTAGTCAGCCCTTATAACTTCATGCCCATTCGGCTTTTATAACGCTTAATTAAAATTTGACAATCTACACTGACAACACCCTCTACAGCATATAACTTTTCCGTTAAAAAGCGTTCCATTTCTTGATTATCACTAAAAATGCCATGCATATGTAATTTACTAGGGCCTGTCATATGATATAAACTTGTTACAGCGGGATCTTGTTCAAGCAGCTCAGCAACAGACTCTAGAAACTTCGGTTCGACTTCTACATTAAAAAACGCTGAAACATGAATCCCAACCTTCGTTGGATTAATGACGGTCGTGAACTTTTCAATCACACCCTTTTCCAGCAAATTGTTAATTCGTGTTTGTACAGCGACACGGGATACCCCTACTTTTTTTCCTAAATCCGTATAAGAAATCCGTCCATCTTCATGTAAGATAGAAAGAATTTTTTTATCTAATTCATCGATTTTTAAATTCGGAATTTGATACTCCTCCATCTTTTCATCACCCGCTTTCTTTTCTTTTATTATCTCAAAAAAGGTCTGGAACTTAAAATATTTCTAGACCTTTCCTTGCGATATATTCACTTTTTCTCCTTCTTTCTCATTCACCTGCTCCAGTTTTATTTGCACGAAAAAAACGGCTCATCCGCAAGCCGTTTTTTAATGCTCCTTCACTTGATATGTCTCAACAATATATTTATATTCCGCCTCATTAAAAATTCCGAGCTTTTTAAACAAGAGTGAATAGCCTATAATTTTATGTTGGATGCGGTTTGAACAAATCATCTGAACCAACTCCTTTTTTATATTCTATTCATAAATCCCAAAAAGTTTCCTTTATGCAACATATTTGTCATCATGAAGACCTTATTTATCACCATAAAACAAAAAACCACCAAGGGAACTTAGTGGCTCAATGTCTCAATGCATACCCCATTCTACAGCTAAGCTTCAGAACCTTCAGCTGTTTTGCTGTATCTTTTTCTCATTAGGGTTTTATTAAAATCTATCTTGGAAATTAAAATACCTATTAAAACAAGACTTGCTCCTAGATAACCTCTTTCTGCCAATACTTCACCTGCAAAAATAAAAGCAAATAATGCTGCAAAAACAGGTTCTAATGAAAATATGAGACCTGTGTGCGTTGGTGTCGTATATTTTTGGGCTACGGTTTGACCAATAAATCCAAATGCACTGCAAATTATGCCTAATATTAAAATAGAAACCCATGATTCCGTTGTGGTAGGAAGATGCGGAGTTTCAAAAACAAATGAAAATAGCAGCCCCCACGCCCCAGTAAAGCCAAGTTGTAAGACTCCAAGCATAATAGAATCTGAATTTTTCGTTACTTTATCTGTAACAATGATGTAAACAGCATACAATAATGCACCTAAAATGATGAGAAAATCTCCAGAACTAATTGTTAATCCATTATTTAAAGTTAAAAGAGCGATACCTATTATAGAGAAGCCTACGCCAAAAACAATTCTTTTCTCAAGTTTTTCTCTAAACAAGCCAGCTAATAACAACGGGACAAAGACAACTGTAAGACTGAATAAAAAGCCTGCATTTGAAGCAGACGTGGATTTTACTCCTATGGTGACAACCGAAATGGCTGAGAACAAGATGGTCCCTAATAAAAACCCATATTTTATAGTACGAAAATCCACACGCACAAAGCGTTTATAAAATATGATTCCAGCTAAAATAAAGGCTATTCCAAACCGTAATGCGACCAAGTTAAATCCTTGAATAGATTCCAGTCCCATCTTCATAAATAAATAGGAGGAACCCCAAAACATTGTGACTATCAACATAGTGAAATCTGCTTTCAATTGAGCATTTGCACCTGCGCCCTTTGTTACACCGAGCATTTTAATCCCGTTCATTTTTTACCACCTGACCTAATTCTTATGTATTGATTATTAATTAGTATAAAAGTAAAATTTTAATAAGAAAAATGAATGTTTTTAAGTAATCAGATGAAAAAAATTCATGTAAGTGGAGTGAGGAATTTGTCGCTTGCTAAGTTTGAAATTTTTAGTACGGTGGTAGAATTAGGGAGCCTTACAAAGGCAGGAGAAACCCTTGGTTTAACCCAGTCCGCGGTCAGTCATGCCATCGCCAGTCTTGAATCAGAATGGGGATTTTCGCTTCTCAACAGAGGACGATCAGGTATTAATTTGACAAACAACGGGGAGCATGTCTTAAAATACATACGGGAAATTTTAAAATGGAACGAGGAAATGCTTCAAGAAATAGCTAATATCAATGGTCTAACAACCGGTAAGGTACGTATTGGAACGTTTTCAAGTGTATCGGCTCAATGGCTGCCGGAAATCTTGAAAAATTTTCATACATATTATCCTTCTATAGAAATTAAATTGCTGGAAGGAAATTATGATGATATTGAGTATTGGATATCAAATGGTATCGTTGATTTTGGTTTTGTGTCTTTACCAACTTTGCATCGCTTTGAAGTAATCCCTTTAAAAAAAGATAGAATGCTTTGCCTCCTCTATGATGAACACCCTCTTGTTCAACAAAAGGAGCTTAGTTTTAAAATGATCGAAGAGGAGCCATTAATCATGTCAAAGAAAGGGAGCGATAATGATTTAAGACGGCTCTTAGCAGAAAACAACATAACACCTAATATAAAATTTGAACTTGCAGATGATCAAGCCATATTTTCAATGGTTCAACATGGTATTGGAATCGCTATTCTTCCTGAAATGGCTTTGTATCGCGTTCCAAAGAACGTTCGTATTCTTAACTTTGAACAAGAGAATTACCGTACTATTGGCATCGCTGCTACATCTTTTAAAAACCTTGCTCCAGCTACGAAAAAGTTCATTGAATATTTGAAATCGTGGTTAAATGAGCCGGCACACCCCAATACACTTTGAAGTACTAATTGTTGAACGGATGAGACTGATCCACAAGTTGTGGGTCAGCCTCCTGTTTTTGCACGAATAAGCAATCACTTATACCATCCGTATTATTCTTTATTAAACTTCAAATAGTCAGCCTCTCGTTTTTCCAAAAATGCAGAAATCCCTTCTCTTCCCTCTTCGCTATTTGCTCTTTCGGCCAGCGATTGTGTCTCTAAACTCATTTGAGATTCTAGAGTTTCCTGCAAAGACTGATAAAACAATTTCTTAGTTGCACCATATGCTTCCATTGGCCCGCTCGCCAGCTTCTCTGCTAGTTCATGAACAACACTCATTAATTCTTCTTCAGGAACAACTTGGTTAACGATTCCCCACTCATATGCTTCTTTAGCATCCAACATACGATTTGTATACATTAACTCTAATGCACGTCTTACTCCAACAATTTTCGGTAAGAAATAACTGCCTGAACCATCAGGAGTTAATCCGATTTTATTATACGCCATCACAAACTTTGATTTCTCTGAAGCATATGCAATATCACATGCACAAGCAAGACTCATCCCTGCACCCGCAGCTACTCCATTGATAGCTCCAATAAATGGCTTATTCATTCTAGCAAAGTAGGAGATAGCTTGATGTAAATAGGCAGTAACGCTTTTTAAATGGGAACCAATTTGATTACCTTCGTTAGCAAAACTTTTCAAGTCGCCGCCAACTGAAAATTTATTTCCAGCTCCAGTGATGACAACCGCTCTAATTTCATTACTTTCTGAACAATGGATAGCTACTTCCATCAATTCTTTAGCCATCGCTAAATCCAAAGCATTCCCAACTTCTGGACGATTCAAAGTAATTACCCCTACATGGTTTTGGACTGATAAAAGCACATATTTATGATCCATATGTATTTCCCCTTCATATTAAAATAGTATTTCTTTACATTTATTCGTTAATTGTATTAAACTATCCTGCTTCGTTCAGTACAATTAGTTCTACCAAAATAAGCGTTATTCCTATTTGGATTAACGCACCAGTTACTTTAAGTCTACTTTGATTTTTTTAGTGATAAGGCATTCCTGAAAAGAACTAACATTCACCCTGTTATCAAATTACAAAAAGGTATATTTGTTATAACATTAAAGTACATATTTCGGGATTAATGGAGGAGTTTAACTTATAAACCAAATTATGTTACGGTAAAGACAAGGAACTTCTTAAGTTATATAGAAGAAGAGATCTTTAGCTAATGTAAGCAGGTTTCTTAGGAAAAATATAATATTTTAGAAGTTATTTTTTGAATAGAATACTGATGTTATTGGTTTTATTCAGTATGTTACTTGTTGCCGCGGCCTGTACATCAAAAGACACGGTTAATAGAAAAATAGTTTTAATCGATATTAATGTAAAATAGATAAAACAGGTGTCATCTTAGATGAAAAAGAATGGATACATACTTTTTAAAAATAGACTTGTGGCAGTCACAATTCTATTTTGTTATTGCTCCATGTTCAATACCATTCATTAATCTTCAACCCTTGAGTTTAATAAGATACTACCCAATACCAATTTTCATCTAACTTTTTTATTTCTTTAAAGTCTCCGTCAAAATCATTTCTAGAAGGTCGTTGGTCAGTTGGTGAATATACAAATCCTGAAAAACCATCTAACATGCCTCGAAAAGTAAAAAATAGAATGGAAGAGTGATCACCTTTTTTCTCTACAACAATCTCCCCGCCTCCTTTAGATAGTTGGTCAAATTCTTTAGGTAAATGAATAAGGGATGAATCGTGTGAAACATTCGGTTTAAATGTTCCATTCTCCACCTTACTTACAACCTTTTCTCTTTCGGATTTATTCATTTTAAAATCTATATCTAATACGACTTGTGTAAAAGGAAAGAAGATCCATAACATGATGACAATAGCTTGGATGACGAATGGCTTCCAGTCTTTCTTTTTGAACAGAGTAGTTACGGTACGTACTGTTATAACAAAGAAAAAGCCAAATACCAATAACCATAGGAAAGGCATAAGAAATGGTCTCAATACTTCAACGATTTGCCATTCGAGAAACTTATATAAAACAACTAAAATGCTACTTAATAAAGCTAAAAAGAATAATCGATTACGTTGCACTATTTTCCTCTTTCTGAATTAAATTCTTTTCTGGACTTAATTGTACACTAAAAACTAAAGCAAGATGAATGTTTCTACTATTCAGCAAATCCCAGCCTCTATATTGTACTACCTCCGTTTAATGCCTATAGCATATATAAAGTTAGGTTGGATAATCTATAAGTACCCTTAACAAAAGGAGGATAATACAATGTATTTTTACAAAGAGGATCTAATCAATATGATTGTTCCAGATAAACCCGATCCACATGCAGCTAAAGTTCTTCAAGAAGCACTCGGAGGACAATTTGGCGAGATGCGCACAATGATGCAGTTCTCCTTTCAAAGTGCAAATTTTAGAGGAAAAGCAAAGAAATATCGAGACCTTATTAGAGGTGTATTCTTAGAAGAGCTCAGCCATGTAGAACTTGTTCAATCAACAATTAATCAGCTCTTAAATGAGTCTGGTGGAGATATGCCTGGTAATCAAGCTGCTGATAGCGCCCCTTTAAATGATGTGATACAAAATGGCGCAAATCCCCATCATTACATCATGGGAGCTAAAGCATCCCTACCCGTTGACGCTGGAGGCAACCCATGGAATGGATCTTGGGTTTATGACCATGGTAACTTAGCAGCTAATTTACTTAATAATGTCGTCTTAGAATCGACTGGCGTACTCCAAAAATCTAGAATTTATGAAATGAGTAACAATAAAGCCCTTCGGGAAACCATTGCGTTTTTAATAGTGAGAGATAATGCTCATCAAAATGCATTCGCAAAAGCTCTTGAAACATTAGGTGTAGATTGGGGAAAACTTTTTCCAATCCCTAACTATGATTTAAATAAATACCCTGAATGTCGTAAATATGTCGAAATGGGCTTCCATAATGCTCAATTCAATTTTAGACTTGACGATACTTTAATAGGTGAAATTTTCACTGGTACAACACCTAGCAGGAATGGTGGAGAGCTTAAGGTAACAGAACCGCCAAAAGGATATCCAGTACCAGAGCTGCCTGATATGCCAAATGAACATGCACCTGGACTATATGACCTAAACAATTAGGAGCCTGCATAGGCTCTTTCTTTTTGATAACCTCCATGCTCATTTCCGGCTCCTAGTCGCATGCTCCCAGCTTTTTTGATGATTCCTTATACTTTTTCCTCTATTTGATATACTAAAACTATAAGTCAAAATACAGGAGGTAAATTCATGATTAGATTAATAAAAAAACTAATAAAATTAGGATTAATCATTGCCCTCCTTATCGGTTCAATTATTGGATTGCTTGGCTATTTAAAATATAAAGAAGCCGTTACAGAGATTCCCCTTAACGAAAAAGTTGCCTCTATTAGGGAAAATGAAAATTTCGTGTCTTTAGAGGAAATCACTCCTGATTTCACGGATGCCGTTGTCGCCATCGAGGATCATCGCTTTTACAAACACGGTGCCTTCGATTTTATTTCGCTCGTCAGGGCAACTTTCGTCAACTTAACAGCGAAGGAGGTCGCACAAGGCGGCAGTACATTAACACAACAAGCTGCCAAAAATCTTTACTTCAGCAATGACCGAACCTTTATCCGAAAAGTTGCAGAACTATTTGTTGCCTTCGACCTTGAAAGAATCTATAACAAAGATGATATTTTAGAACTCTATGTCAATATCATTTATTATGGAGCCGGTAATTACGGCATTAAAGAAGCTAGTGAGAATTATTTTGGTAAAATACCTGCTGAACTAAGTTACGATGAAGCAACTCTCTTGGCAGGCCTACCCCAAGCACCTAGCGCTTATGCTTTAAATTCAAATAATGATAGAGCGAAACAAAGACAATCCGAAGTTATAAAAGCATTAACTGAGTATCGAAAGTAATGTGGCCCTGTACTTATTTTTATCCTGTTGTTACTTTAGATTGAACTTCCCCACCTACTTCCACTACGTTGCGCCAAGGCAGGGGACGTTCTCGCCTATTTTTTTGATAAAGAAAACAACAACATAAAAGCCATCCCATAAGTGGATTTTTCCACCACGAGACAGCCTTTTAACATTACGCTTATAAATACTTTCGATGAAGTCCCTTTCCATCATATGAAAACAACATCGTTTTATTTTCCATAATCGATTCCATGTGAACCGGACGTCCCCAAAGCTGGTAAATGTACGGCAACACTTTCTCCAAATACTTCAGATCGAGCTCAATTCCTTCGTACCAATGCTTTAAATACAGCTCGCCATTTCGCATATAGTCACCATCGTTTACCGTAATATACGGGAACCCTCCATTCACACGCATGCTGACAAGCTGATCGCGCACTTGCTCCCACGCTTTATCCACAATTTTATAGTCTTTCCCTTGTTTCTGAAATAAGTACATATCTTCCCGCATGACAAGATCTTTTGTCAAGTAATTTCGGATAAACGAAATATCCGATTCAATTTCGCGTACTTCAAACAGCTTTTCTCTTCCAGACCCAGGCTTCACGCCCCTCTTTTTCATCTCATCTGTTGGATTATCGTATCTTTCTTCAATATCTTCAAGCACCTTTAAGCCGAGATAATAAGGGTTAATACTTGTTCGAGAAGGTTGAACGACACCCGCATTGAGTTTAGCAAATTCAATTGCTTCTCCTGAACTTAAATCCATCTCACGAATAATTCTTTGATGCCAGTAGGAAGCCCAGCCTTCATTCATGATTTTCGTTTCTAATTGCGGCCAGAAATAAAGCATTTCTTCACGAATCATCGTCATAATATCGCGCTGCCAATCCGTTAATTCACGACTGTAGTGTTCAATAAATAGCATGATATCTTTCTCTGGTTTTGGCGGGATTTTCTTACGTCTTTTCACAGGTAATTTTTTCGGCTTATTAGCTCCATCTAATGACCATAGCTCATCATAAGGAGTTGAAGCCGATTTGATTTCCTCCTCTTCCTCCTCATCATCGATTGACCAAGAGAGTTTAGGTCTCATGAGTGATGGATCAATATGCTCTTCAATAGCCAGTACCGCATCAAGAAACGTTTCAACCTCTTTTTTGCCATGAAGAATTTCGTATTCACGAATACGGTCGGCAGTCGCTGCCATACTTTCTACCATATCGCGCTTTGTATTTTGAAAACGAATATTATTTTTGAAAAAATCACAATGAGCAAGTACGTGTGCCACAATTAATTTGTTTTGAATGAGTGAATTCGAGTCTAATAAAAAGGCATAGCATGGGTTTGAATTAATAACGAGTTCATAAATTTTACTTAACCCGAAATCATACTGAAGCTTCATTTTATGAAATTGTTTTCCGAAGCTCCAATGAGAAAATCGAGTAGGCATCCCATATGCCCCAAACGTATAAATAATTTCCGATGGACAAATTTCATAACGCATCGGGTAAAAATCAAGTCCAAACCCTTTAGCAATCTCCGTTATTTCACTAATCGCGTATTCTAGAGCTTTTTGCTCCGTCTGATTCATGCAGATCCCCCTCGTCTTTTCGCCTTACCATAATGTATGACCAAATAGTAGGAAAATGACGAGAATCCTTACATAAGATATCTAGCGCACCTCTTCAACCGATAAATTCAATAGCTTATTATTAGATAAACTATGCTTAATTTTGACCCTTACATTAAGTTCTTTTCCCTGCTCCTTCACTAAAAATAGAAAACGGTCTTCTACCGTTCCTTTTTCCAGAACTTTTCGTCCTTCATATTGATAATCCGTTACCTCATCACCCGGATAATCCGCTTGCACGACCGCTATAGCAGTCCTTCCATATTTCTCATAATTGTTACCTTGTTGAACAGATATAAAACCTGCTTGAGTCAGCATCATAAACATTAACACAATAAACGACCATTTTTTTAACACTGTACTTCCTCCCTTTAGTTTCCTTACGGATAGTATGGGAAGTATTCACTATTTTATTCCACTGACTGCTTCCTTAACGAGCATCATTCCTACCAATCGATTGCGTTTCCATTCTTCCGGAAAAACCGATAGCGGCGGATTCGTTTCCTCCACTAAATAACTTAATTCAATGGTCATAGCCGGTCGTTCAAATTCGGTTATAAACCAATCGGTAAAACCGCTTCCAACAGCATGCTTCTCAGGCTTTGAAAGCTTATATCCGGTCAATTCCGCCGTCTTTTTTGCCAATTCATAATCTCTTGCCATATGCTCCTGTTTATTATGGTAATGCCAAAAGATTTCACGCCCTGATGTATGATAACTAACTGCAACGAGCGGTTCTATACGATAGGTGAATTGGGCTAGAGCCTGAACTTCGACTGCTTCAAATGGTTTTTTCCCTTTATAAAATTGATAAAATGGTTTGGAGACATCTGTCTTCACTTCATCCCATCCAGCTGGATATTGACGATTTAAATCGATTCCCTTTGCATTAGCTTTCCATCTCGACCAATCCATACTGTAATTATTTCGCTGCCACGTTACTATTTTTTCATAATGAGAAAAACCGGATAAATTACCTTGTTGAATCGATACACCATCGGGATTTATCATCGGTATGAACCAAATACTTATCTCATCTAATAATTTCATTGAATACTCTCCAAGTGGTTTCCCTTTTTTATAAGCCGTCCCATATTGTTCAAGCATTTTCACTAATAGATGTGTCGTTAGCCATTCTCGACCATGATGAGCACCTACCAGCAAAATAGACTTCTGCCCTTTCCCAAGCTTTACTGCCCAAATATCTCTTCCTTTTTCAGATTTTCCAATTGAATGCACCTCAATAGGAAGCGTTTGCTGCAGCCTCGTTAAATCCGCTTCCATCATTTCAAAGCTATATAAACTTTTGTCTTCATTCACGACTTTTGCCATTGCATGAAACGGGAAAGCAAACAAGCTGACCAAACATACTAAGATGATTCTTCTCATATCCTCACCATATTTTTTTATTCAGGTAAATACAAACAAGCCTATCTCTACCGTATCACCACATTTTGTCTGAAAAATTTTTATCCGAAATGAACAACATACGAATAGCTCCTTATTAAGGAGGAACTTTTAATGACAACTTCTATTTACGATACAGCTTTATTTTATATCCATCGCTCAGACTGGGATCAACTACTCATTTTAATGGTCCGGACCGAGGATCAGTTCTTGTCAAAGAAAATTGAACATTTCTTACACGCTTATCATTTCGAACACGATTATCAAATTATTGAAGCAAAATTGTACGCCTTATTGCGCTACCTGGATCATGCATCAGAAAAAACGATGTCCCACTATTTGCATGAACTTCCTATCTAAAATTCATCAATAGTGTTTACAAAACAGGGCATTTTATACAATAGGGATTTTACTATGGCTGGTAACCCTTATAGCGAAACAAAGAAGGAGCAAACACATGTATGTGTCTGCCCCTTCTTTTTATGAACTAATTATAGTAAATAAAGCCTGTTATTTTGTTACAGCTTGAAACGCTTTTGCATACAGGTTAAGCTCGTCAATTAATTCAGCAACAGATTTTGCAGCTGCCTCATTTAGTCCATCCTGTTCATAGTCGAACTGATCTGGATCTAATGCTAATTGTTTCGGAATAACATTTGCATATACACCGCGTCCAACGGTTCTCATGGAATTTAATGCGTTAATTCCGCCTTTTCCGCCACCCGCTACTGCTAGTAAAGCAACCGGTTTATTTGTAAACTGCTCAGCACTTAAGAAGTCTAATGCATTTTTCAAAGCACCGCTCATAGAATTATGATATTCAGGAGTGGCTAAAATCACGCCATCTGCTTCTTTGATTGCTTGTTGTAATTGTACAACCTCTTCTAATTGATATTGTTCCGCTTCACCTTTATATAATGGTAATGAAGATGTGCTTAAATCAATAAGCTCCGCTCCGTATGTTCTTGAAATAAAGCGAGATGCAATACCTGTACGTCCTTCTTTACGTGGTGATCCATTAATGATAACTAATTTCATATCCAAACTCCTCCAACTCGGCCATTGCGTGAACAAATTTCATGCAACCATTTATATAAATTTTAACGAGATGAAGAAACATAGTTCCTCATCAATTACAATTTTCTTACTCAATAAAGTATAAACAAATAAGTTAATATCTCAAAATAATATGCTTACGAAAAACAAATAACAATAGCCAACTACTAGAAAAAGGACGAAGAGTGTATCACCCTTCGCCCGTTCTTGAACAGTAAGCTCTATTAACAGAGCTTGTTATTCAAATAAGTTCTTCAATATTCTTCATAAAAATATCGGTAACCTTCGAGAGCTTTTCTTTAGCCTCTTCCATCGATTTTCCTTGAATGCCGAAGTAAAATTTAATTTTTGGTTCCGTGCCGGATGGGCGCAGGCAAACCCATGTACCGTCTTCCAAAATATACTTTAGTACATTGGAATTCGGAAGTTCAATCGTTTCCTCCATTTTTGTTTCCATTGATACTCTTTTTCTACTCTTATAATCCTCTTGAATAGACACCTTTTGTCCAGCAATCTCAGTCGGAGGATTTTGGCGGAAGTGTTCGAGAATTCCTTGAATTTGTCTTCCTCCTTCAATGCCTTTCAACGTAAGCGAGCGTAACCCTTCTAAATAAAATCCATATTTTTTAAAAATATGCATTAACCCTTCATAAAGTGTCATTCCTTGCTTTTTGTAATAGGCACACACTTCAACAGCCAATACAGCCGCTTGAATAGCATCTTTATCACGCGCAAAGTCTTTAATTAAATAGCCGTAACTTTCTTCATAGCCAAATAAGAAGGTATTAGAGCCGCTTTCTTCATATTCATGAATTTTCTCAGCAATAAATTTAAACCCTGTTAACACATCAACCGTAGTCAAACCATATGTATCTGCAATCGCTCGACCAATTTCTGATGTAACAATTGTTTTCAATACAACTCCATTTTTAGGAATTGCCCCTTTTGCTTGCTTTTGTGTGAGTAAGTAATCTAAAAATAATGCTCCTGTTTGGTTCCCCGTTAAAACTACATATTCCCCATTTTCATTTTTTACCGCAATTCCAAGACGGTCAGCATCCGGATCCGTTGCAATTAATAAGTCCGCATCCACTTCATTCCCTACTTCAATTGCTTTTTCAAACGCTGCATGTTCTTCAGGGTTCGGAGATTTCACCGTTGAGAAATTGGCATCAGGCAGTTCTTGTTCTTTAACAATATGAACATTTTGATAGCCTAAATCATCTAATGCACGACGAACCGATTTATTGGCTGTACCGTGAAGCGGAGTGAATACAAGCTTCACCTCTACTTCCTCGGCAAGCTGCGGATTTTCTGGCACTGTTAATAGCTGCTGATTATACGCTCGGTCAAGCTCTTCTCCGATTATTTCAATAAGCCCTTGTTGTTTAAGTTCGTTAACCTCTCTCACTTGAATAGAAAGCTCATTTTCAATGGCTTCTACATATTGAATAACAAGATCAGCAGCTGTTGGCGGCAGCTGCGCTCCGTCTGGTCCATACACTTTATATCCATTATATTCAGGAGGATTATGACTTGCAGTAATGACAATACCCGCAAAAGCCTGCAGCTCACGAACAGCAAATGAAAGTTGTGGCGTTGGGCGCAATTCATCGAATACATACGCTTTAATCCCTTCTGTTGCTAACGTTTTAGCTGCTTCAAACGCAAACTCCGGCGATTTATGACGTGAATCATATGCAATCACAACACCGCGCTTCTTTGCTTCCTCTCCAAACGATTGAATATAGTCGGCTAAACCTTTTGTTGCTTTGCGAACGGTATACACATTCATTCGGTTTGTTCCAACACCAATTTCTCCTCGCATACCGCCTGTACCAAACTCTAAGTTCTTATAAAAGGCTTCCTCTAACTTTGCTTCATCGTGTTTGATTGCTTCTAATGCATTTCGTAATTCTTCGTCCAGATTTGAATCACTTACCCATTTTTCAAATGTTAATTTCCATGTCATATACCAACAAGCCCCTCTCTATGCCTTTAGTATTAATTCTCTTATAACTAAAATTATCATAATATTTCCAGCAAATGAAGTGAATACCCTTTAAAGGCTTTATTATATTATTATAATTTGTTCATTTTTAGACTTCACTT